>CANQYR010000029.1 GCA_947628125.1 uncultured Bacilli bacterium | reverse complement strand
AAATCATGGTAATAACTATTACATTATCTATGCCCATTTATCTAGTGTTAATGTCTCTGTTGGTGCCAAAGTAAAACGTGGTCAAGTAATAGGTGCCATGGGCAGCAGTGGTTCATCAACTGGTACGCACTTACATTTTGGCTTATATAAAGGCGATCCGTTAGGACGTGGTAACCCTTATAACCCATGGAGTTTGTATCGATGAAAACGGTTGTCTTAGCAAGTGGAAGTGAAGGTAATTCAACCTTTATTTCTTCCAAAGAACATAAAATATTAATTGACTTAGGTAAAAATACCAAATATATTAAAGAAAAATTAAGCGAAATAAATGTTTCAGCTAGCGAAATAGAAGCTATTATAATAAGCCACACTCATAAAGACCATGTAAGTGCCTTAAAGGTTTTTCTAAACCAGTTTCATCCGCTTGTTTATGTAACAAAATTGCAATATGCTGATCTAGACTTTTTGCAAAATTATGACAATGTAGTTTTCTATGATGAATCTTTAAATGTTGGGGATATAAGCATTAGATCAATAAAAACTAGTCATGATGTTACAGACTCTCGTAATTTTCTTGTTAAAGTTGGATTGGAAAAATTAGTCTATTTAACTGACACTGGCTATTTAAATCAAAAATATTTTTCCTTATTAAAAAATTGTGACTATTATTTATTTGAAAGTAATCATGACATTGAAATGCTTTTAAATGGAAGTTATCCTAAATGGTTAAAAGAAAGAATAGTCGGAACACTAGGGCATTTATCTAATAAAGACAGTAGTTTTTACTTAACCAAACTAATTGGTCAAGATACTAAAAAAATTGTTTTAATGCACTTATCTAAAGAAAATAATACTGAAGAAAAAGCCTTAGAAACCTTATATGAAACATTAAAAGAATATGAAATAGAATTTAATAACATTATCTGTGCTAAACAAAATGTTATAACGAAGGTGTGCGATGATCAAAATCTTGTGCGTGGGTAAATTAAAAGAAGACTACTTAAAGTCTTTAGTCGCGGATTATCAAAAAAGAATATCTAAATATCATCCTCTGCAAATTATTGAAGTAAAAGATGAAAATAATTTACAAGAAGAAGGTAAGTCCTTGCAAAAATATATAAATGGCAAAGATCTTCTTATCTGTTTAGATATTAATGGTCAAAAACAAAGTAGTAAAGAATTTGCGCGTTTAATAGACAAATCATTTATAAGCTATAGTACGATTACTTTTATCATTGGTAGCTCCCTAGGCTTACCAGAAGATATTAAAAAAATGTGTCAGCAAAAAATATCTTTTTCTGATATGACTTTTCCCCATGGCTTATTTCGTGGTCTTCTTTTAGAGCAAATATACCGGGCTTTTAAAATTAATAATAATGAAACATATCACAAATAAAGGAGTAATAAAATATGATTGGTAATGATTGGGATGAAAAATTAAAAATAATTTGGCAAAGCAGTGGGTTTAAAAAATTTATGGCTATTGTTAATAAAGAATATGAAACCAAAACTGTTTTTCCACCTAAGGATGCGATTTTTAGAGCTCTTAAATTAACGCCTTATAGTAATGTTAAAGTCGTTATCGTGGGTCAAGATCCTTATCATGGAATAGGTGAGGCTCATGGTCTATCTTTCTCCGTTCAAAAAAATGTCAAAGTTCCGCCTTCGCTGCAAAACATATATAAAGAATTATATGATGACTTAAATATTCCCATTAAAAGTGATGGGGACTTAACAAGCTGGGCTAAAGAAGGAGTCTTACTTTTAAATGCGGTTTTAACCGTTGTTAAAGATACTCCTGCTTCCCATCGCCATTTAGGTTGGGAATTATTTACCGATTATGTTATTCGGCTTTTAAATGAAAAAGAAAAGCCCATAGTTTTTATTCTATGGGGAAACTTTGCTAAAGAAAAAGAAAAGTTAATAACCAATCCTAAACATCTAATTATTAAAAGCCCGCATCCTTCGCCTTTTTCCGCGCGTTATGGTTTTTTTGGCAGCAAACCTTTTTCTAAAACGAACGATTTTTTAATTAAGACAGGTCAAAGCCCAATTAACTGGGGCCGCATCGATTAGTTATAGTTTAAAATCTTCAATATCATTATCAGTCATATCTTTGCCATCAAAATAAGGTTTAACTTTAACGTGGTGGATTTTGGCAATGATGTTATTAGGAAATTTGCGAATGTAATTATTTAATGATGATGTATGTTTATTATAATATAATATCCCAGCCATTAATTTTTCATTGGTAAGTTTCTGTTCTTCAAAAACTTTTAATATGGCATCATTATCTTTTAAATTATCATTATCATGATATAAATTTTCGACAATTCCTTCCGCCTCTGTTAGTTTACGGTTCAATTCAAAATTACTTATTTTTTCTTTTTTTAAATCGCGTAGCTCTTTGAGGTATGCTTTTTTTTCTTTTAAATTTTTTAAAATACAATCTTCTATTTTAATTATATGATCATATTTAGCTCTTAATGTTTCATCAATAATTCCTTCTACATGATCAATTTTTGTTTTATAACTTTGAATTTTATTATAGACAATAATATAATAGATAACTATTAAAAGAAAAATAGCTAAAAAGATTAATATAAGACCAAACGTTTGCATTACATCCCTCTATTCTAAAAGTATTATAACATTTTAATTTATGGATGTAAATTATCGTTTACTTTTCCATATCATTTATTAAGCCTTTATAATATTTCCAGGCTAATACTTTTCTTACATGTTCATCTAAAATATCTTCACTTAAATTGTTTTCTTTTAAAGCTTCTTCTATATCTTTAATGCTTTCTTTATAATCAGTTGTGATTATTAAATCTATTCCGGCTTCTAAGGCTTTAACTGTGGCATTACTAATATTTTTGACACTTCCCATATCTAAGTTATCGGATATAACGACGCCTGTAAAGTTAAGGTTGTTTCTTAAAATATTGATTACATTTTTTGACAAAGAAGCTGGATTATTAGGGTCAATATTTTTAATGATATTATGGCTTATTAGTACGGCTTCCGCTTTAGCTTCTATTCCTACTTCAAAAGGATAGATATCGTTATCCATAATTTGACTTAAGCTTCGCTCATCTAAACTTTCTTCGTTATGGGTGTCTTTATTATTGCCATAACCAGGGAAGTGTTTTAGGGTATAAGAAACGCCTGACGCTTTGCTTGCTTCTATGACCGTTTTTGCAAATTCTGCCGTTAGTTCTTTTGATAGACCAATCGAGCGGTCGTACATATAATCTTCTTCATTTGTAGCGATGTCAACAACGGGCGCTAAATTTAAGCTGATGCCAAGATCATATAAGAGTTTACTTTTTTCTTTGGTATCATCTTTAATGGCCGTCATTTTTCCTTCGGCATATAATTCTTTAGAACTTTTGAAAGGCGTTTTTCTTAAATTAGGGTTGCTACTTATTCGAACAACGCTTCCGCCTTCTTCATCAACCGCGGTTAATAAAGGAATGCTTACCTGTTTGTTTACGTTTTTTAGCATGTTAATAACTTGATCTTTGCTTTTGCCTTTAAAGTCTTTTTCAAAGAAGATGAAGCCGCCAAATTGTTTTTTTAAAGCATCATCTAATTCTTTATCAGGATATCTTACTAGTAACACTTGGTTTATTTTTTCACTTAGACTCATTGTTTCTAATTTTTTTTGAGCTAAGGCTAGGTAGTTAGAAAATAACTCTTCGTTTTTATTTACGGCGCTTAAAATGGAGTATTCTTTAATAAAACAATCATCTAAGCAAGAATCATCTTTAAGTAAGCCAGTGTAAACTATTTGAATTAAGGAACCAACTTCTATATTGATATCATCTACTTTAAAAGTATACAATGTCTTGTTATCGTCTTGAACAACAACGGCATCATTAGCGATGTCAACTACTGTCCCTTTAAGTTCATGTTCATCTACGGGCTCTTTAAAAATTCCTACTAGAAAGAGAATTACAAAAGCCAAAATGAAACTACAGCTAATCAAAAATTTTTTTCTAATCGTTATCATATTACCATTATATACTTCTTAAGTTGATTTTAGAAGTAAAAAAACTACCAAAGTAGTTTTTAATCAAAAGTATCGGAGTAATCAGGGTTATAGGCAATCGCGTCATTAAATTCCACGTAGTTTAAGTAAATCATTCTAAGTAAATACCACGCATCATCGCCTTTAATTATTAAATGATCGCGTCCTGCTTGCTCGATAGTGCCTACATATACTTTATCTCGCCATTCATTTGAGTCTGGATACGAAAAATAAGCTCTTGCTCTTTTACCTCTATTTAGCCTTAATATATTTTCGATTAAGCTTTGTTCTAAAGGTAAGTTTTGCATAGTGCTATAGTTTTGGGGTGGCGAGGACTTACCATCTGGGTTTATTGCTTGGGGAAATGTAGGATTACTAAAAAAACTTCCGTTCATATTTTCACCTCCATATATCTTATTAAATATTAAGGAAAATATGATTTGACTTTTCTAATATTTATTTTTAAAATATCTAAGGAAAGAAGGATTAGTTATGCAAATTAGTAATTTAGTTTATTATATAGATGAGTTAATTAAAAGTGATGAGGCTTTAGTTATTGAAGCATTTAAGTATCAATTTTACAAAAATATTGGGAAGATGAAAAGAAGGACTACTTTGGATATCTTATTTTGCAAGTATTGTTTTTTGAAAAAGAATTTGCTTCGTAGTAGTGAAAATATTGAAGAGTTAAATTTAGTTTATAAAGCTTTAGAAAGGTGTTTAAATGTTTTAAAGTTTTGTGAAGATAATTTTTATGCACATGATTATTCTCTTGAAGAAGATAAAAATTTATTAGAAATAGTTAAGAGTTATTATAAAATTCATGATTTGATTGATAAAAGTATCAATATTCCGTTAGATGAGTTAACAACAAGTTTTAATAATGAGTGGTTAATATTAAGTGCTTATGAAAGAAAATTAGTTAATTGATTTTTGGTAAGAGTCAATTAGCTTTTTTATTTTAATAAAGTGATGGTTAACTCCTGATTTGCCAATTTTGTAGTTGCTTTCATTGGTAATGATATCAGCTAGTTCTTGAAATGATGCCTCAGGGTATTTACATCTTGCTTCTATGACCAATAAAGTTTTTTCGTCTAATAATGATATTAAGTCGTGTTCTTTTAAAAAGTTAATTTGATCTAATTGGACTTGGCCAGTTTTAAGGCTTTTTTCTTGATTGGCTAAATCGCAGTTATTAAGTCTATTGAGCATGTTTTTATGGTCTCTATAAATTCTTATGTCTTCAAAGTAAAACAAGCTATTGGGGGCTTCAAAAAATCTAATCATGTCGGATATTTCTTCGCTAGATTTTAAATAAACCATATATCTATTTCCTCTTTTTAAGACTTTGCTATTAAATTTGATCATATGTAAGACTTTATCTAAAAATAAAGCATCTTTTTTCTTTTGGAAAACAAATTCTAAGTGATAGCCACTTGTACTAGGATCATTTACTGAACCACATGCCAAAAAAGCGCCTCTGCAAAAGCCCATTACTTCTTCTTTATCGGATATTAAGCTTTCCGCGTCTAAATTTTTATTAATATGTAAGTAATGTAATATGTAGTCAGTATTAGAAGTAATCTCTAAAATATATATTTGTTTAGCTCTTAGTCTTTTTTGGTTACGAATAATAATATTGATTGGAATGCGAAATACTTCTTTTAAGCTTTTATAAACTTTTCTTGCTATTGCCCCATTTTCAAAGGAAAAAGTAATTTTTCCATCTTTTATAGTAGAGTCATATCTAATGATAGAAGCTAGTTCACTTTCCATAACAATATTAGATGTTTTATTTGCGGCTATTTCTTCTTTTAGTTTTGTTGAAAATGTCATAATCTCATTCCTTTGTCAAAATTATATAACGATTAGAAAAAAAACTCAAATCAATTGACATAGGGGGGGGGGTAGTATGTTATAAGTAAAAATAGGAAGTGATCCTATATGAAGCTTAAAAAATATGAAAATAAAGAGTTAAGAAAAAGTAAAATTATTTCTTTTGTTTTAGGATGTTTATGTATTATATTTGTAGGTTTGTTTGTGTATCAAAGTTATGGAAGATATCAAGACAACGTAACGTTTAAATTAATAAATGGCAAGTTAAAAATGAGTGGAGGAAGTGGTGACATTGAATTTGCCTTTTATCATGGTGATCAAAAATTAGATACAATGCCAACAAAAAATAATAAAGAAGGGATTGTATTTATTAAAGCAACGTGCACTAATGATGCATCAATAAAATGGAACGATGCCGATTGGAATAATATAGTAGTAAACAATTTAACAAAGACTAAAACCAATTGCAGTTTGTATTTTGGTAGTAAAACAGAAAAAATATGTACATTAGCCGGTGAGAAAAGTGGAGCCTGTTATTTAGCTAAAAAATCAGATAATGATACAACTAATTTAGCCTATGATAATACAGACGATGCCAATTTAAGATATATAGGAGCCACACCAAATAATTATGTGTATTTTAATTGTGAAGAAGGAGAAGAAGCAAGCAAGAGTACATGTGAGACATGGCGGATCATCGGAGTAATAAATAACATAACGGAAGTAAGTGAAGATGGAAAAAATAAAGAAACAAATGGAAGTTATTTAAAAATAATAAGAGATAGTATCGGAAAATATTCTTGGGATAGTTCAGCTGCAAGTGTAAATCAAGGTTATGGAGTAAATGAGTGGAGTGAGGCTGATATAGAGAAAGTATTAAATGATGAATATTTATATAGACGAGCTGGATCAAACCTATGCTTTAAAGACTCTAGTAATACTAAAGAAACTTGTCCAGTGTGGACTAGTATAGGTATAAAAGATAAGTCAAGAAGTATGATAGCTAATATCAAATGGAATACCGGAACAACTCCAGGACGTACTGAAAATTTATGGACAATAAAATATGTATATGAAGCAGAGCGAAGCAGTAATAATGGCAGAGAATATTGCGTATATAGTGGTGCTACACCATGTGATGATAAAGTTTTAAGGACGACAACATGGATAGGAAAGGTAGGCTTAATGTACCCATCGGATTATGGCTATTCTATAGGTGGTGATGTTAGAACAATATGTTTAAACAAAATGATGAATAAATTTAATGAAGATAATTGTATGGAAAATAGTTGGTTATATGATACAAGTAATACTCAATGGACAATGGTTCCATCATCACTCGTTGCCAGTTATGTATTTTATATTTATATGGGCTCTGGTTTAAGCTCATTGTATGCAAGTGTTCCATGTAACATTAATCCAGTAGTATACCTAAAAAGTGATGTTAAAATAGTTGAACGTAATTATGATGATTATGGAAGTAGTTCACATCCATTTGAATTAGAATATTAATAATGATAGAGTCTAGGAAACCTGTTAGGGCCTAGAGTTTTTAATATATCTAGTTGTACATCTATGTTTAAAATATTTCATAGTAAAAAAAGTCTTCAGTCCACACGGGATACTGAAGCACATCACAATCAAAGTTTATAATAAAATTGTGAATGTGTCAATCCAAAAAAACTTATATTATATTACAAGAATAAAAAAGACATCATAAGTTGGCTCAGACAGTAAGTCTACAACCACTAATGTGATGTCTTTCAATGACAACAATATAGCATGTTCAAAAGAGAATGTCAAATTGTCATACAAATTGTCTATTAAATATATGAATTAAATTAATGTTTGCAAAAGCAAAAAAAGTTTGTTATAGTGATATTAGAACATTGGCATGCCAAATATTTATCAATAAGATAAGGAAACTGTTATGTCTGAATATATTGAAAAATCAAGTAAAGCGATAGACTGTAAGTTATTGATAATGTTTATGTTGGATGTTATGATAAAAATATGAAACCAAGAGATATTAAAATAGAATTTGTATTTTAATATTTTTCTATATTTATAAAAAGTCAGGAGGTTAAAAATGAATCAAATTAAAGAATACAATGAAACTACATTTGAAAGTATAAAACATATTAATGAATATGGTAATGAATATTGGTATGCTAGAGAATTAATGCAGGCCCTTGGATATACAAAATGGGGAAACTTTATTAATGTAATAAACAAAGCTAAACTTGCTTGTAAATTAAGTGAAAATAACATTGATGATCATTTTGCCGACGTCGGCAAAATGGTTAGTATAGGTTCAAATGCACAGAGAAAACAAGATGATTATGAATTGTCAAGATATGCATGTTATTTAATTGTTCAAAATTCCGATCCAAGAAAAAAAGCAGTTGCGTGTGGACAAACATACTTTGCTGTTCAAACAAGAAAACAAGAAATAACTGAAAAGTATTTTAATAAAAAAAGGTTAGTAACACGTAGTCAAACTATTGAAAAAAACAAAACCCTATATAAAGCTGCCAAAGCATCTGGTGTAGTTAATTATGGTAAATTTACTAATTATGGTTATCAAGGTTTGTATGGTGGAGAAACCGCTAAACAAATTGCCAAAAGAAAAGGCTTAACTGAAAATGATGAAATATTAGACTATATGGGAAGTGAAGAACTAGCAGACAATTTATTTCGTATTGTTCAAACTGAAGCTAAATTAAAAAATGAAAATATAAGTAATGAACAAGATGCAAATACTACCCATCACAAAGTAGGATTAGCTGTTCGAGATACCATTAAAAAGTTAGGCGGTACAATGCCAGAAGACTTACCAACACCTGAAAAGTCAATTGCTCAATTAGAAAAAGAAGAAAGAAAAAAGTTGGAAATATAGAATTTTATTTCCAATTTTTTTAAAAGATATTATTTAATATAGCACCTATAAATAATAAAAGCACCTATAAATGATAGGAGCTGATATTATGACAAAAAAAATTTACTAATCTTTTCGTACACAATATAGCATAGATAAAGAAAAAAAAGCAAATCATATTGACAATCTTATTGACACAGGGGGGGGGGTAGTATGTTATAAGTGATACTAGGAAGTGATTCTATATGAAGCTTAAAAAATACGAAAATAAAGAGTTAAGAAAGAGCAAAATTATTTCTTTTGTTTTAGGCTGTTTATTTATTATATTTGCTGGTTTATTTGTGTATCAAAGTTATGGAAGATATCAAGATAACGTAACGTTTAAAATAATAAATGGTAAGTTAAAGATGAGTGGAGGAAGTGGTGACATAGAATTTGCCTTTTATAATGGTGCTCAAAAAATAGATACAATGCCAACAAAAGATAATGAAGAAGGGCTTGTATTTATTAAAGCCGAATGTACTAATGATGCTAAGATAAAATGGAATAATGAAGATTGGGATAATATAGTAGTAAATAATTTAAAAAAAACTAAAACAAGTTGTAGTTTGTATTTTGGTAGCAAAACGGAAAAAATATGTACATTAGCGGGTGAAGAAAGTGGTGCATGCAATCTTGCTAAAAAAACACAAACTGATCAGCTCACGTTAGTCTATGATGATACAAATGATACTAATTTAAGATATATAGGAGCAACACCAAATAATTATATATATTTTAATTGTGAAGAAGGCGAAGAAGCAAGTGAAAAGACATGTGAGACTTGGCGAATTATAGGAGTAATGAATAATGTAGTTGAAGTAAGTGAAGATGAAATGAAAAAAGAAAAACAAGGAAGCTTTATAAAAATGATAAGAGATAGCATAGGTAATTATTCGTGGGATAGTTCAGCCTCAAGTGTAAATGGAGGAATAGGAGTAAATGAGTGGAGCCAGGCAGATATAGAAAAAGTGTTAAATGACGAATATTTAAATAAACGGACAGGAGAAAATAAATGTTATAAAGGTTCTGGAAATGTTGTTAAAGCTTGTCCCGATTGGGAAAATATTGGCATAAAAGATAAAGCAAGGAATATGATAGCCAATATTAAATGGCACACTGGAACATTAGCTGATGCATATGACTCAAATACATTAATAACAAAATCTTTGTACGTTGCCGAACAAAGTGAAAATACGGGTAAAATATGTCAAAAAGATACAAAATATTGTAGTGATACAGTAACAAGAACAACAACATGGATAGGCAAAATTGGTTTAATGAATTTAAGTGAAGTTGGTTATGCTGTCGGTAGCGACGTGAGAACAACATGTTTAGAAAAAACTATGTACGATTATGATTTATATAACTGTATGGAAAATGATTGGTTATACGATAAAAGTAATCATCAATGGACAATTGTACCATTACCTAGTGTTAGTAGTGCAACAGATCTTTATATTATAGACTTAAAAGGGGATGTATATAGTCATGGCGCCGCTGCTGAAAATGCCGTGCGTCCAACTTTATACCTAAAAAGTGATGTTAAAATTGTTGAACGTGATTATGAAGATTATGGAAGTATTGATCATCCATTTGAATTAAGTTATGAATAATATTTGCAAAAACAAAAAAAGTTTGCTATAGTGATATTAGAGCATTTGATTGCCAGGTGATTGCCACTTCTTTAAATTAAAAATAGAGAGGGGGCTGATAATATGAATAAAAAAGATATATTGCTCTCTTTTATCCAATGACACAGATTTGTTTCCGTTACTTTTTATGTTAGGGGATTGAATTTCACCTTTAAATTCAACCCCTGTTTTTAATATAAACCTTACAACATTTGGATTAGGGTTATTATTGTCATCAATTTCTCC
>CANQYR010000028.1 GCA_947628125.1 uncultured Bacilli bacterium | reverse complement strand
TACTCCCCAAAAATACCTTTTTCCCCAGTAGATGGGTTACGAGTAAAGGCAACGCCTGTGCCAGATGTATTACCCATATTACCGAAAACCATGGCTTGAACGTTAACGGCCGTTCCCCAATCACCAGGAATATCATTCATTCTACGGTATACAATAGCTCTTGGATTGTCCCAAGAACGGAAAACCGCTTTTACTGCACCCATAAGTTGTTCTTTAGCATCTTGTGGGAATTCTTCATGCATAGCATTTTTATAAACTTCTTTAAAACGTTTAACTAATTCTTTTAGGTCATTAACATCTAACTCAGTATCATAGGTGACATTTTTTTCATTTTTTAGTTCATCAATAATTTTTTCAAATGATGATTTTGGTACTTCCATTACTACATCAGAGTACATTTGAATAAAACGTCTATATGAATCGTAAGCAAATCTTGGGTTGTTAGTTTTTTTAGCAAAACCTTCAACAGCAAGGTCATTTAAACCTAAATTTAATATGGTATCCATCATTCCTGGCATGCTGGCTCTTGCCCCAGATCTTACAGAAACTAGTAATGGATCATTATTATCACCAAATTTTTTTCCTTGAACTTCTTCCAATTTTTTTAATGCTTCATATATTTGCGTTACTATTTCATCGCTTATTTGTTTATTATTGTTATAATAATCTGTACAAGCTTCGGTTGAGATGGTAAAGCCTTGAGGAATTGGCAATCCTAAGTTAGTCATTTCGGCTAGATTTGCACCTTTTCCTCCTAATATATTTCGCATATCTTTATTGCCTTCTTTAAAGGCATACACATATTTCATATTATCTTTTCCTTCCTTTTTGGTATTATAAATAGAAACATAGTTTAATGGCAAGTAAAACCTTGATTATAGACAGTAATTTGACTATTTTCGCATCATCTTATCTAAGTATTCTTTTCTTAAATGTTCGTTGGTAACATGGGTATATATTTGAGTGGTGCTAAGGCTTTGGTGGCCAAGAAGAATTTGAACGCTTCTTATACTAGCCCCATTTTCTAGTAAATGCGTGGCAAAGGTATGTCTTAAAGTATGGGGAGAAATATGGTGTTCTAAGGCAATTTTTTGGGCTCTTTTTTCAACTATTTGTTCAATGCTTTGTCTTGAAAGCCTTCCTCCTTTATTATTTAGTAATAAGTATGGGCTTTTTTCTTTTTTTTCGAAAACGTTTCTAATTAAGAGGTAATCTTCGATGGCTTTTTGGCAAGGCTCGCCAAAGTAAGTTATTCGCATTTTTTTCCCTTTACCAATTGTTGTGATTTTCTTTTCTTTTAGATCAATGTCTTTAATTTTTAAGTTACTTAATTCGCTTACGCGAAGGCCAGTTGAGTATAGTAATTCAAATATTAGTTTTTCTTTTTTGGTACTTGGTTTATCATCATCAAAATCTAAGAGTTTTTCAACTTCATCGATGTTTAAAAAGTTAGGTAGGTGTTTATTTTTTTTAGGGTTTTCAATTATGGAAAATAAGTTAGTTTTTACAAGGTTATTATTTTGGGCGTATGTGTAAAATCCTCGTAAAGAGCTTAATATGCGGCATATGGAACTATTTTGATAGTTTTGGCTATCAAGGTGTTTTAAAAATTGCATAATATGTTCTTTTTTAAATTGATAGAATGATATTTTTTGGGTTTGGCAAAAGTTATAAAATAGCAATATGTCTCTTTCGTAGCTTTTGATTGTATGTTCACTATAATTTTTGATTTTTTTTAGTTCTTCTAAGTATTTTTTTATTTGTTTATCCATAATACCATCTCTTATCAAAATTGTAGCAGATATTTTTGTAAATTTACAGAATTTTTTTTAATAATGCGTTATAATAAGGTGGGAGTGTGAATTTATGCTTAAAATGATCCAGATTATGATAACTAAAATGGTTAGTAAAGTTTGTAAATTATTTCATAAAAATGGCAGTGTTTTGCCAGGGGCGATGGCTTATGTTTTAAATAAGAATATATTAGAGAAGATTAATTATCCGCCTTTAGTTATAGGTGTTACAGGCTCTTCTGGTAAGGGTACAACTACGAATTTAATTTATCATATTTTAAAGGATGCTGGTTATGATGTAATTTATAATAGTGAAGGAAGTAATATTATTAATGGTGTGGTAACAATTGTTTTAAATAATTGTGATTTAAAGGGTAATTTTAAGCATGATGTTTTACTTTTGGAGCTAGATGAGAAGCATTTGCATTTAGCTTTTAAAAAAAATAAGTTATCGCATTTAGTTATAACTAATATTACTAGGGATCAGCCCGCAAGAAATGGTTCACCGGATTTAATTTATGATGAGATTATGAATACTTTGGATGGGAAAACAACTTTAATTATTAACGCGAATGACCCGACTTTGAACAAAGCTTCTTTAAGTTATAAGGGAAAAATCGTTACTTATTCCATGGAAAAAACAAAAGATTCTTATAAAGTTTCGACAAATAAGTCGGTTGATTCGGCTTATTGTCCAAATTGTCATAGTAAGTTAGATTACGAATTTTATCATTATGGTCATATTGGAAAGTATCATTGCCCTTTGTGTAAGTTTTCTTCAAGTCCTAGTGATTTTACGGCGAAAAATGTTGATCTAGCTAAGTTTAAGATGGAGGTTAATGGTAATTTAGTAACGCTTAATAAAAATATTTTATATACGGCTTTTGCCACTTTAGCGGCTTATAGTTTATGTGAAACGATTGGCGTTAAAAAAGAAGATATTTTGTATGCTCTTAATAAAGATACTAATCTAAGTAAAAGGGCTCATGATTATATTTTAGATAATCGGTTAGTGACTATGTTAGAAAGTAAAAATGAGAACGCTTTAAGTTATTATCAATCTTTGGAATATATAAAAAAGCAAAAAGGCGAAAAATGTGTGGTACTTGGTTTTGAAAATGTTTCAAGAAGGTATGAGTTTAATGATCTATCGTGGCTTTATGATACGGATTTTGAATTGTTAAATGATAAGGCAATTAAGCAAATTGTTTTAATTGGGCGTTTTAAATATGATGTAGCAACTAGATTAAAGTATGCAAATATTGATGAAAAAAAGTTTATTTTTGTTGATGATATTAATGATATTGTAACGGTTTTGAAAAAGAAAACATCTGGTAATATTTATACGATGGTTTGTTTTGATATGACAGATGTAATTTGTAAGAAAATAAAGGAGGAAACATGCA
Organism: uncultured Bacilli bacterium; assembly: GCA_947628125.1. Lineage (GTDB taxonomy): Bacteria > Bacillota_I > Bacilli_A > RF39 > UBA660 > Ventrenecus. The sequence goes on along the minus strand of CANQYR010000028.1, from coordinate 7,543 downwards.
AGTAAGAATTGCCCATTTATATTATGATTTGATGAACCTTTATGGTGAGTCAGGAAACATTTTAGCGTTGAAGCATCATTTAAGTAAGCATAAGTGTAATGTTGTTATTGATAATTTAAGTATTATGGATGATATTAATTTTGAGTTATATGATTTTTTCTATATTGGTAGTGGTAATGAGGAGGCTTTATGTTTATGTGCTAAGCATATTAATAAGTATAGAGAAAAAATAAATAAAGCAATTTCAGGTGGGAAGTTTTTCTTGGTTTCTGGTAATGCGATTTGTTTGTTTGGGAAAAATTATTTTTTAGAAAATTCGGTTATTAAGACTCTAAATATTTTTGATTTTGAGGCACATAAAATTGATTTTAGAATTGTTGGTGAGCAAACTTTAAGGTATAAGGAGCTTAAGCAAGAAATAATTGGTTTTAATAATCGGGATTGTATTTTAAAATTTGTCAAAGAGCCTTTTTTGTTTGAAGTAAAGAAAGGTACTGGTTATGTTCCTAAGTCAATTGTTGAGGGCATTAAAAAGCATAATTTTTATGGTACTTTTTTATTAGGGCCGATTTTAATTCGTAATCCTTTTTTTACGGAGTATTTAATAAAGCAAATTTTTAAGGCAAAAAAATATAAATATACTTATTATAAAGATTATTTAGAGGAAAAAGCCTATAGCGAATATTTAAAAAATGTTTTATATAAATAAAAACTGATACTTTTTGGGCATCAGTTTATGCTACTTTTTTAGCAACGATGATCATTCTTCCATTTTCTTTTGAATACTCACAAGTTATTAAAGTAATTAGTTGCTCACCAAAATGAGCTTCTACTTTAGTTGAATAAATTTCCAAATTTTTGCAATTATTTATGTAATCATTATATTTTTCTTCACTACTTAAGTCATAGCAATAATAATACCTAAAAACATTTTGTTCATCTTGATAAAATACTCTTGACTTAAATACGGTTACAATTTCATATTTTCTTGCTTCATTGTTTGTGTATATTTCAATTATTTTATGATTTTCATAATATTCTTTATCAGCGTAATTTAATAAATTTTGAAACATTTCTTTATCTTTCATGCTATGTCCATAAATTATAACATTGGAATTTACATCATCTAAATTAGAATTTTTATCAATAAAGATGGAACCATAATTACTATATTCTTTTTTATAATTTCTATTTAAATAATAGTCGTTATCTGCACTTTGTAATAATGGATAATTAATGTTGGTATCATTTACTTTAATCCAACCTTTTACATCTTCATTTTCCTTTTGCAAAGTTTTAACAATTTCAAAAATGGCTTGATTGATATTGATTTTATTATCATCTTTTTTGGTACTAGGGATGTTTTTTTGTAAGTCATCAGTTATTTTTTTATCTCGAAAATTTAGATATGAAAAGTAAGACAAACTACTTATTAATAATACTAAAATAATTGTAAGTCCTGTAATAAAATATTTTTTTTTAATTTTCATCAACATACCTTCTTGCCAAAAATAAAAGGTGATTGCTTCACCTATTATTGTCTTACTTTAATAAAAGTAAGTAAACTTAAAGTCATAATAGTTAAGATGCTTAAAATTACTATTATATTATTATCGTTAGTTTTTGGAACATTATCTAATAGTCTATCATTTTCATTTTTAATTGCTACTAAGAATGGTGAAAGTTCATTAACATTTATTTGAATAGTTCCATCAGTAATTTTTTGCTCCACTTCTTGATAAGTTCCATCTTTTTTCAAATGTATTACTATTGCTTGTTTGTTATTATTTTCTTTACCAACGTCAAAGCTAATATTTATTCCATTTTTAATTTCCCCACTTATTAATTTAAATTCATAAGCATTAAGAATAGTATCATATCCTTTTTTCTTAGCGGTTTCAACAATATTTAAATAATCTTTATTATCACTAGAAAGTTTTTCACTAGTAATAACAACATCAGGATCTTTAGAAGTATCTACTTTAACATTATCAATTAATTCATTTACATATGATGTTTTATCTTCATTACCATAAATATGAATGTGAAAATTTTTAGCAGCATATAAAATGTCATCTTTTATAAAATATAAGGTGCTGCGATTATAGTATTCATTTATTTCTCCACTACCTTTATGAGGGCTAACTAATATTTCGACTCCCAAATCATTAGCCATTTTATTTGCTCTTCCTTCAATGGACAAATTATAGCGCATTTGAGCATCATTAATATTAAAAGTAGATGTTGTATCTTCTAAAGCTACTTTAGATAGATAATCCTCGATTGTTTTAGCAGTTTTAGAATCATAATTTTTAGTATTACTATATGTAACTTTAATATATTTACTATTATTTACGCCATTAAGATAAACATTAACATAAATATTATGAATATCATCAAAGTCGCCACCGATAGAGGCATTTATATCAACATCAGTTAAATCAAATGCTTTATCTTCTAATATTTTTTTAATTTGTTTAGTTATTACGTCTTCACCAGAGTATGTTACATTGTTATCTTTTACAGAAAAGAATTCTGATTCTTTAATATTTACATTTATTTCATCAGGAATACTATTCATTATTCCATCTAATTTTTGTTTATCATCGTTTAGATTAACAAATTTCATGTTATATCTACTAGCAAAACCTTTAGGTGATAGCATGGCATTATCGGCCTTATCTTCTGTTTCATCATAAGCATAGCCATATACAGTTACATTTTTAGATAAATATTCTTGAGTTTCTTTTGATAATTCTTCAAAATCTACTCTAGTAATAAAAGGTACTACATTTGGATCGTTATTAAATTTACTAGCAAAATGAATTTCTTTTAAATTAGTAAATTTTTCAAATAATGGTAATTCATAAACTCCACCTTTTACCCCATTAATTTCTTCGGGAATAGTTATACTAGTAGCACTGTAATCGGCAAATTCACTAATAGCATAAGCAGTTCCAGTTCCTTTAAAAATCCAACCTTCTTTTGTTGTTCCAGAAACACCAATTGTAGATGCTAAAACTTGTGTACTTCCTATTAGAAATACTGCTGCTATAACTAAGAAGCTTAAACATTTTTTTAACATATATTTCCTCTTTTCTATTTATTAGTATTATAGCATAAGTTCCTCTACTAAAGTCAAGTACTTTAATCTATAAATAAAAAAAGAACTTTAATAGCTCTTTAATTGTTTTGCATAAATTCTAATGTTTTACGCATTTTAGCATCGTATTTTAATACTTCCATACTGCCAAATGCTTTTAATAGTTCATCTTTAGTAATGCCATAATTTTTAGCCATTTCTTCGGCATCTTTTTCGGCTTCTTCTAAAGTTACATCAATGTTTTCTTTTTTAGCAACTTCTTCTAAAAGATAACGATATTTAATTCTTTTAATGGCTTCGTTTTCCATATTTTTATGTAAGTCTTCTTCAGTTGTGCCTGTATATTTGAAGTAATCTTCTAAGCTAATATTTTGTAATCTTAATTGTTCTTCAAATTGATGAATCATCCGATGGATTTCATCATGAATGATTTCATCACTTAGTTCAACTTTCATATTTTCGGTAGCTTTATTTAAAACGGCTTCTAAATATTTATCATCAATTTCTTTTTGTTTTCTATCAACTAAAATATTTTTTACTTCAGCTTCTAATTCTTTTTCATTAGTTACTTTGTCATAACCTAAGTCTTCAAAAAATTCCTTATTTATTTCTGGTAAGATTCTAGTTTTAATTTCTCTTAAAGTTATTTCAAAATCAACATCTTTATTAGCTAAGTCTTTAACATAATCTTTTGGAAACTTTAAATGAATTGTTTTGGTATCATTTACTTTCATACCAATTACGCTTTCTTCAAAGCCAGGTATAAAAGTATTGGAACCAATTTCAAGTGGATAGTTGTTGCCACTTGCGCCTTCTAGTTCTTTACCATCAACAAAGCCTTTAAAATCAATAACTGCTGTGTCATGGTTTTCTACTACACCATCTTCTTTGACTTTTATTTCGGCTAATTGATTTCTTAAATTAGTTATTTCTTCTTCAATATCTTCTTTACTAACACTTACTTTTTCTTTTTTAATATTTAAATTCTTATATGCACCTAAGGTAATTTCTGGTTTACCAGTTATGGTGTATTCAAAAGTAACTTCTTTTTCATTTACATCTTTAACATCCACTACTGGGGCAATTACAGGTTCAATTTTACTTTTTTCCATTGCCTTTTCATAAGCATTAGAACTAACTATATTTATTGCGTCCATATATAATGATTCAATACCAACTTTTTCTATATATATATCTTTTGGAACACTGCCACTTCGAAAGCCATCAATTTTTACGTCTTTTTGTTTTTTCTTAAAAGCTTTATCTAAGGCTTCTTCCCATTCAATTCCTTCAATTTTGATTGTAATTTTTTCAATATTTTTTGCCATTTAAAGCACTCCCTTCAATTTCTTGTATTATACATTAGGCTTGATTTTTTTGCAATGGTTATTTCCTATTTATAATAAATTTATCGTCTTTAACATCAATTTCATAAATAGTATTTAGCTTTGGTTCTTTAGTTATCAATTCTTTAGCAAGTAAAGTTTCAATATTTTTAGTTACATATCTTTTTAAAACTCTAGCCCCATAAGCTTCATCACAACCTTCATTTAAAATTTTTAAACGCGCGTTTGAACTTAAATTAATTTTTATATTTAATGCTTCTAATCTTTTTTCAATTTCGCTTATTAGTTTATCTAATATTAAAGACATAACATTTTCTTTTAAAGATTTGAAAATTATTATTTCATCAATACGGTTAATAAATTCGGGTCTAAATGTTGTTTTTAAAGTACTTAAAATTACTTCTTTGTCTTGTTCATTTTGTAAAATATATTCACTTCCTAAATTACTAGTCATGATTATGATGGTATTTTTAAAGTCAACTGTTCTTCCGGTACTGTCAGTTAACCTACCATCATCTAGTATTTGAAGTAAAATATTAAAGACATCTTTATGAGCTTTTTCAATTTCATCAAATAAGATGATGCTATAAGGATTTCTTCTTACAGCCTCAGTTAATGTGCCACCTTCATCATAGCCTACATAGCCAGGAGGCGCGCCTATTAATCTTGAGACATTAAAAGCTTCCATATATTCTGAGCAATCAATTCTTATCATATGTCTTTCGTCATCAAATAAAGCATATGCTAGGCTTTTAGCAACTTCGGTTTTACCTACACCAGTTGGGCCTAGAAAGATGAAAGAACCAATTGGTTTATTAGGATCTTTAATGCCACTTCTAGATCTTAATATAGCATCACTTACGAGTCTTAAGGCTTCATCTTGACCAATGACTCTGGTTTTTAATGTATCAAATAAACTTAAAAGTTTTTCTTTTTCACTACTTATTAATTTAGAAACAGGAATATGCGTCCATTTAGATATAATTTCTGCGATTTTTTCTTCATCAACAACATCAGATAACATGACATCATTAGAATTATTTTTTAGATCTTGTAGTTCTTGTTCTAATTTAGGAATGACACCATGTTTTAATCTAGCCACAGCTTCAAGGTCGTATTCGTTTTCTTTTTGGCTTAATTCAAATCTGGCTTGATCTAGTTTTTCTTTTTTCTCATGAATAAGATTTTTGATGTTTTTTTCTTCTTCCCATTTAGAGCTTAATATGTTTTCTTCTTCTTTTAGCGATGTTAATTCTTTTTTTATGTTGTTTAATCTTGCAATAGATAGTTCATCTTTTTCTTTTTTTAAAGCTTCTCTTTCGATTTCTAAGCTCATAATTTTTCGTTTTAATTCATCTAATGAGGCTGGTTCACTATCGAGTTGCATTTTAATTGTGGCACAGGCTTCATCTACTAAGTCTATCGCTTTATCTGGTAAATAACGATCGGTTATATAACGATCAGCTAAACTGGCAGCCGATATTAAGGCGTTGTCTTTAATAGTGACACCATGAAAAAGTTCAAAGCGTTCTTTTAAACCTCTTAAGATGGTTATAGTATCGGCGACATTTGGTTCTTTGACTAAAACTTTTTGGAATCTTCGTTCTAAGGCACCATCTTTTTCAATATATTTGCGATACTCATTTAATGTTGTGGCCCCGATAAGGCGAATTTCGCCTCTTGCTAGAAGTGGTTTTAGCATATTACCAATGTCCATTCCTTCGGCTTCTTTACCAACAATCATATGAATTTCGTCAATAAACATGATTATGTTACCATTACTTTCGGTGATCTTTTTTAAGACTTTTTTTAGTCTTTCTTCAAATTCACCACGGTATTTAGCACCGGCAATTAAAGATGCTAAATCTAGTTCCCAAACTTTTTTATCTTTTAAACTATTGGGAACATCTTTTTTGATAATTCTTTCGGCTAAGCCTTCAACGATGGCGGTTTTACCAACGCCTGGTTCACCGATTAAAACAGGATTATTTTTACTTTTACGCGATAAAATACGGATAATGTCTCTTACTTCTTCATCACGACCAATAATGGGATCAACTTTATTGTCAGCCACATTTTTGGTGATGTCACGGCCGTATTTTTCTAAGACGTTTTCTTCATTTTCCATTTTTCATTCCTCCTTTATGGGTTTTATTATAAAACAAAAATTAGCACTTGTCAACATAGAGTGCTAATTATAATAAAGGATGATTAGAGAAAGGAATATGCCTAATACTAAAGCTAGGAAAAATACTAAGAAACCGTTTAAATAACCATTGCCTTTTTTTAAGATTCTTGGATATCTATTTAAAGCATTTATTTGAGCTTGAGTAAGATTATTTTGCTTTCTTAAGGTATCTAAATAAGCAAAATAACTTTGATAACTTGGTTTATATAGTAAGTATTTTTCGTAAGTATATTCTTCGAGCATGGTTTTTTCATATTTTAAAATTTCTTTAGTTTCTTGATTAGCTTTTAAATTTGTTTGATAATTTTTTATTGTGAAGCCATCATCAGTAATAATTTGACTTAATAAAACATGATCAGTTGTTTTTTTAATGTCGTTGTATTTAGTTTCAAGTTCATTTATATTTAGGGTATTTATTATTTCAATAGATGGTTTATTTTGTTCATCTAAATAATAAACAACGGGTATTTTAAGGCCATTTTTATTTAAATATAAGAAAAATCTAGCTTCTTTTAGATAGGCATTAATGTTTTTGATTGGTTTATTATTTTGACAATGAAGTTTAATAATAGTAAAAAAGTCAGCACTAGTTAAGAAAGAAAGATCTTTTTTTAAATTTTTATTAGCAATTATAAATTTTTCTAAATTAATATTGGTAAGGTCTAGGCTTTGTTCTTCGTATATTAAGGTATTGTCTTTAATATCTAAAGATGATAAGTTACCATACTTTCTTTTTAAGTGGTTTATTACTTCGTTATTGGTCATGAAAGCCTCTATTTTACCGAACCAAAATGGTTAAAGGGAAAAATGATAAATGACGTTGTGCCTTCAATATCTTTTTTCTTTACTGGTCCTACGTATCTACTATCTAAGGATATAGTTCTGTTGTCGCCTAAAAGGTAGTAC
>CANQYR010000027.1 GCA_947628125.1 uncultured Bacilli bacterium | reverse complement strand
AATCCTTTCTAATTTATATATTTCTATATTACCATAGAAAGGATTTATACTTTACACAAATTTATTTACAGACTCCATACTATTTTTTTAGCCTCAATTTTTCCATGTCTTCGTCTATTTCATGACAAACTTTATCATAATTAATTACCTCTTTAAAATGTTCTATTTCCCTTTGTAATAACTCTATCCCTTCCATAGAATATAACTCGTTTTTTTGACCATAAGTCATCTCAATTATTGGTAATATAGAAGGTGCGATATATTTGTCATTTTCTATATCTTCGGGATAATAATGTTTCTGTGATTCAACAAATTTAATTATCGCATCTTTATCATTAATTTTCCTTATCTTCGGATGTTCCATTAAAAAATATAAATTTTTATCGTATATAAAACCTGATGAAGTATCAATAATAAATTGCTTACCTAACTTAGAAGTTATACAAACAACACAATGATCAGCATAATTGGGGTTAAGAGAAGTTATTAATTTAGGGTTTAACCTTAAACAATCTACTGATGCATATAATAATTTAACATCAACATCTTCATCCAAAAAAGCCCTTGCCATTAATAAGGCCCTGTCATAACAAAAACCATTAGACATTCCATCGGATAACAATAATATTGATGCTGGTATTCCGCCATCATAAATAGTTCTTAATTTTTTTATTAGCTCATCATTATAAGGTGTAATATAACTTTTTTTTAATCCCCATAACAATAATTTTCTTGATTTGTAATTATAAGCCTGCCACTTTAATTCCTGTAATTTACTAGCCATTTAAAGCCCCCCCTTTTAATTTGCAAATATAATATCATAAAACTATATTTAAAACAATATTTTTAAGGAACTAACGTTAATGATAACTTAACATCTCTATCTTCTTTTCGGTTTTGGTAAAACCTTCTATTTGTTTGAACCTCTTTAAGAAGTGCTTTAACTGCATCCGTCTTATTTTTTTCTTTTTCAACTGCTTTAAAAAATAAGTCACCCTTAACATAGTTGCCTTGAGTATAAAATTCTCTCGCATAAACAAGTTTTACGATCAAAGCTTCTTCCTCATTTAACCCTAGTTGGGCACAAGCCTCATTTAAATTAAGCCCATATACCATAACTAAATTATTTATCATATTAAACAAGCTATCATATTTATCATCATAAACAAAATCTTCTAATTCCATTTTAAAATTAGGCTTTATATCTTCCTGTGGTATTTCATTTTTTAACCTCGCAATTAAATAGCTAAAATTAAAATCTGAGTGCTCCTTTTTGGCCAAATCATCAGCGATTGTTAAATAATCAATTGCTAAAGAAATATTCATCATTTTCATATATGCTAACCCTAATTTAGAATAAATTATTTCCTTAGGCTTATTAAATAAACTTAATAACTGCAAATTAACCTCTATACACTTTGCATAATCTTTTTCACCATAGGCCTTGTTAGCTATATTAATAAGATCCTTTTTATTAATGCCTTCATCCAAAGTTTTATAACGTAATACTACTTGCTGTTTATTATCATTGCCAATCACAAACGCATCCATATCAGAATAATCTTCTGTCATTTTTAAAATCTTTTCTATTCTAGAACTATTCATCTTCCTTAACAATATAATTCCTTTATTAGCTAATAACTCTTTATGCTTTCTATTCATAAAATCCTTATCTGCCAAGGTTATTTCATCTTTTTTAATTAAAGGTTTTGGTTTCCTTTTTCCAACTTCTTCTTTTTTTACTGGAACACCTATATCTTGTGCCATAGTTTCTTTTTCCTCTTTTTTTATTGGCACATCTATATCTTGCTTCAAAGTTTCTTTTTCCTCTTTGGCAACTTCAAAAATTTGATATAATTCATTAATCGCAATCCTATCTTGAACTAAAGCCTCTCCATTTTTAATTATATCTAAATATATTTTGGCTTCTTCAAACCTCTTTTGCGATAAACTGATATAAAAATCTTGAACATAAGAATAAATATCAAAAACATAACTTTCTTTACTAATTAAAGCTAGTTCCTTTACTGGCTTAGTAAAAATCTTATCATTAGTAAGTACACTAATTTTGATCAAATCCCGAATCAAAAACTCATAACAACTTTTATTCAAATGAGATAAATAACTTTTTAAACACTTAAATGTCTCATCTAAATTGCCACTCATTAAAAATTTAATAACATCAGAAAAAGTGGCTTTATTAGCATTATCTAGTTTACTATTTAACCTTTCACATTGCTTAACAATATCCTTTAAAATTAAATAAAAAACATTATAATTCTTATCAACATTATACTTATCACTGTATTTTTTTGCTAAATCAAAGGCTAAAGAAAAATTTTGTCCATCAATCGCATCAAAAATATTATTAGTATCAACAACGCGTACTTTAGGAATTTTATTTGTTTCAATAATATTTAATAGTTCTGTAGTAAGATATAATATGTAGTTATCAACCATTCCTAATCTGTGAAAAAAACTCATTTCATCATACAATTTAATTATGTCTTTATATTTCTTTTGCGTAAGTAAATCAATTATGGTTTGTTTATCTTGCATTTGCTTTTCTACCGCTTGGATAAGTAATGTTCTAATTGTTAAATCTTGAACACTTAAACTTTCTTTTTCCTTAATATAATCATTTAACTGCTTACAAGCTAAAGTAAATCTTTGGTTAAAAACCGATAACCTTATTTTATTTTGCAAATTAATATCATTATATCTTTTATCTTCTTTATCAACTTCTAAATCATCTAATTGTAAAATTTTCGCATACTCCCGGTAATCAACAGGAAGATTTGTAATTACACTTAATAAATACAAATAAAGGCGGTTATCAACATCGTAAAATTTATTTGCATTCCAAAATGTAGAGTAATACTTTAAAGCCTCATCATAATCCTTTTGTTGTATAGCTCTTAAAAATAACTGAAAACATACCCCATTATGAGTTGGATTAATATTATAACATTTCTTAAAACACAATGTTGCCCGATCATGCTTTCTCAAAGCAATTAATTTTTTGCCAAAAAAGTATAAACCATCAATCTTATTTAAAGAATATATCCCTCTTCTAGTGCGAATAATAAGATCTTTTTCAATTAACTTATTTAAATCCGTCGAATTAAAACCTAATTCCTTTAACTTTTTGGTAGTAAGCTCATCTTCGTCTATAAAACTGTCATATAATTTATCTAAATTTGTCTCATTAATCACCTTTAATTACCTCCTGAAATACTTAAACTATTTTTATAATATAATATTTTTTGGTAAAAAGCAAATTTAAAAAATAACAAAAACATGATATACTAAAAAAAGTTAAGGAAGTGAATTAAAATGTCAGATAATCTGGAAAAATATTATACCATCATGCAAAAATATAGAAACCATGAACTAGGCGATAGACACCTAACAATGCAAGAAATATTAGATATTATGGGCGAGTCTAACCTTTTTGCAGAAATGAGCATCCAAGAACTTCATTGCCTATGTCAAAACACGACTGGACTTACAAGACAAATGTTTTTAGAACTTCAAAAAAGAAAAATAACCTCGCAAACGCGAAAATTAGTTAAAAAAAAGAACATTTAATAATTAGTACTTAAATATTCTTCCAAAGCATTATAAATACCCCGAGCATAATCTTCTTCGTGCCCAACAATATTTCGCAAATCATCTTCATTATTAACATACCCAAGCTCTAGCAAATAAGGTTCTGTCGTATTATTAGACTTATTATAAGGATTAGCCACATACCCATTAATGTCGTAGTAGCGCCCATCATTAGTAGATTGAGTAGAAATGCCCCCTAGTTCCCTAATATTATAATAATAAATCATTGACGTTGTTTTATTACTTGGCTGCACCTCATCTTCTAAAATCTCCTCTTCGGAAAAATATCTTTGATAAATACCGGGAGCGGTTTGATATATTTCCTTTGGTGATATCTGCGTATTTGCTTGCTTAGTAATATTATCAATTAACAAATTAGCAAAATCAAACTCAATATCACTTGCCACATAGACCTCAAGACCTTTTAAATAACTAGCCTCATAAGCAAAAGAATTATGATGAAGAGCAAAATTAAACTTACTTTTTACATCATTTGCCAAAGTCGCACTGCCACCAGGTTCATAAATAGAAACATCTTCATCCTTCGTCCTTGTCATCGCGACCTTATAACCCTTAGCTTCTAATATTTCTTTAAGCTTAAGAGAAACATTTAAATTCAAATCCGCTTCGTGATAAGTTACCCCATCTAAAGTTCCAACAGCTCCCGCATCAAAGCCTCCATGCCCAGGATCAATTGTTATATCATAAACATCATTAGGTAACTCACATTCCTTAATAGTAAACCTTAAAGTTGGACATTCCTCATAAGTATCCCACTCAATATCGATTTTATTATTTTTTCCATCCTTAGTTAAAGTATAATACTCCAAATTTTGATAATCAGTATCATTCTTGACAGAAAAATACTTAGTTATAGGTTTATCATCTTCCATAGTCACCGCTTTAATAACTAAATAATAAACCCCAGTTGGTAAAAACTCTAAATTAATACCCTTATTAATATAATTACTAGTTGTAAAAGTTAAAGTATCATCTTCTACATTACTTTCAAAAGGAAGAACAATCTCATCTTTGCCATTTGCCAAAACTAAACTAAAATCACTAATATTTTCTAAAACAGGCATACTTCCCTTAAAATTTAAATGAATACCATAAATTGCATCATGACTAATACTTGCATATAAAGACTTATCAATCGTCTGTAAAAAAGTTTTATTCTTTTTCGTAATTAGCCGGTAACAACCAAAAATTATTAACAAAAAGACTAAACCAAGCAATAAAGGAACAACTGTTTTTAAAAATTTTTCATTATTTCTTCTCTTCATCTTTTTTTCCTACCTTCATATATGATATTATAACAGAAAGAAAACATTTTTACAATTGGAGGCATATAAATGACAAATTTATTTTATTATCTAGAATATTATGGTAACGATAGCTTTTCAAAAACCCCCTTTAATGACATCGATAGCTTAATATTATCCGAATTAGCGTATGTTAAATTAGAAAACTTATTTTCTAATACTATCGTCCTTAAAGACTTATGCCAGCTTTTTCTTAATAAATATAGTGAAAAAGACTTCAAAAACGAAGATTACTTATTTCCTAATTCCTACCGCTTAATGACCATTTTACAAAATTGTCCTCGTTTTAATAAAGCTGTTATTTCCTATTACTTAGAAAACAGTGGTCAAACCCAATTTGGAGCTTTAACAATTAGAATGCCATCCTTTTGCTATGTTGCCTTTTTAGGAACAGATAGTAGCATCCTAGGTTGGAAAGAAGACCTAGAATTAATCTATCAATATCCGACTAAATTCCAAGAATGTGGGGTAAGGTATTTAAACAAAACCATTAAATTTTATGACCGTAACATCTATGTTGGGGGCCACTCCAAAGGTGGTAACATAGCCATGTATGCCACCATGAAAGCTAAACCAAGAATTTTTAAAAGAATAATTAATGTTTATAACTTCGATGGCCCCGGCTTTTTAGATGATGTTATTAACACTTACGAATATCAAAAAATGACCAGTAAATTAAAAATGTTTGTCCCGGAACAATCTATTTTTGGTATGATTTTAGGCCACCAAGATTATCAAGTTGTCAAATCTAGTTCTTCTAAAATATTAAGTCATGATGGCTACTCTTGGCAAGTCTTTGGCAAATACTTTGTTAAAGGTACTTTATCCAAAAAAAGCAAACGCTTTGAAAGTGAACTAAAAAGTTACCTAGACAATATGAGTGAAAGTGAAAAGAAACTTTTCGTTGCCAGCATCGCCCAGATATGTAATCACTTAAACATCACAAATGTTATGCAATATAAAAACATTCACTTCACCTCCATCATTAACTTTCTAAAAGAAATGCGAAATATCCCTGAAGCCATGAAAAAGCGGTTTATTGAAGTTGTAAAAATGTTTTTATTATAAAATCTTTATGTTATAATTTAAAAAAGAAAGAAGAATATTAATGATAAAATATGACCAAACATTAACATCTTTAAACTCTATTAAGCGTGACGAAGAAGGCTTTCTTGACCTAAACAATATAAACTTAAAAATAACTTCAACTTCTAAAGAAAAAATGGGCAACCAAAATCGTCTTAAAAACTGGGTTAAATTTAATCAAGACCAAGTCTTACTAAAAGGGGAAATAAAACTAGAAGAGGAAGGTAACTATGGTTATTATGCTGAATTATTAGCCGAAGAACTAGGTAAATACTATGGCCTTGAAATGGCTAGCTATGACTTAATTAAATATCAACATGAAAAAGGAGTTATAACGCCTATAATGTATGAAGAAGAAAAAGAAAAATTAGTCTCTCTTTATGATTTGGTGGGAAAAGATGATCAAACAACCTTTTTAGATGCCACTGATTATAACTATGTTATGACATCTTTAAAAAAAGTATTAGATATAAATACTATCAGACAATGGCAAAAGCAATTAGCCTTTTCCCTATTAATTTTAGATACTGATAATCATATTCAAAATTACTCATTTATTAAAAATGATGATACCTATCGTATAAGTCCTAAATATGATAATGAAGCCTGCCTTTTACTAGATAATGATAAAAAAACCATTGCCAAAATACTAGATGATTATCAATCTCTTATAAACATAGCAAACATCGCCCAACCCAGAATTGGTTTATACCATGATGAAGAAGATGGTGGCTTTGGTAATTATTGGATGGACACTTTAGAAGCTTTAATAATTGATGATGAAATATATGATTTTTGTCTAAATGTGCTTTTAAAACCAATTGATATGGAAGATATTTTTAAAAAAGTCGAGCAAAAAATCCATGCTCCTTTACCCCAAGATGTTAAATACCTAGCTAAATATGCTTTTAAAAGCCGAAGACAAACATTTTCAGATATTATTAAAGGTAACATATGATTGATGCTTCCGATGCTGATTTTTTGACTTTTAAAAAAATGTATTTTCTAGCCTTAAATACTTTAGTATTAAAAAAAGATCAAAAAGAATTTACTAAATACTATGTAAGTAATATAAAAGAAGTCATTATCAAAGATACCCAATGTAAATACACTAAAAATAAAATAACCGGCATTTGTACTATTTTAGAAGATGACTTAATTGCCATTGAAATAGTCAAAAATCCTAAATATAATTTGGCATATGATTGCTTACATGAAATATTGCACTCCTATGCCGTTTTATTACCAAGCTTTTATCATCATCAAGAAAAAGTTGTAATAGATAACATTACTTACCAAAATTATCATGGTTTAATTGGCATTTTTGATGATCAAAAAAATTTAACTAACCAACATTATATGGGCAAGCTTTTTAATGAATGCGCGATTGATTTTTTAAGTGCTAATCTTTTAAAAACAACCTATATTTATCCAAAGTTTGCCCCGATATATCAATTAATCCAAACATCTTTTCTTAATTTTCCTTTTTTAGAAAAAGTTTTTAAAGACCCCGTACAAATCCTTATTAAACTTAAGGGCTTTGAAAATATCTTTGCCTCTTTAGACTTCTGTTTTTTAAACTACACCAAAACATTTACCATTAATAAAGATGCCATTTTCGAAAATATTGAAAAAATATATAACTTTTTCTTAAGCCAAAAACCAGATAATCTCGCCTTAAAAAATTTTCAAAAAACATACCAAGAAACATTGAACTACTACCATAAGCTCTAGAAAACAAGTCTTTTTTTTTGCCTGGTTATTTGTTATAATAAAAATACTGATTTAAGGGAGGTAAAAATGAAAGTAATTTTACTTAAAGATGTGAAAAAAAAGGGAAAAAAAGATGACATTATCGAAGTATCAGATGGCTATGCTAAAAATTATTTATTTAAAAATAAACTAGCTGTTTTAGCAACCAAACATAGCGAAGAAGTATTAAAAAAAGATATCGATAATAAAAAAGATATTGAACAAAAACAAATTGCCCAATTAAATGAAATTAAAAATAAATTAGCTAATAAAGAAATCACTTTTCAAGTTAAAACTGGTAAACAAGACAAAGTCTTTGGCATTATAACTAGTAAACAAATAAGTGATGAACTAAAAAAAATTGGTTATAACATTGATAAAAAACAAATTTTTATTGATGGTGAAATAGCAAGTTTAGGAACTCATGAAGTTTTAATAATGCTTCATAAAGAAGTTACCTTTAAAATAAAAATTATATTAAAAAAGTAGGTGGTTATCTTGGCTAATCGTGTTATGCCTCATAATGAAGAAGCAGAAATGTCTGTTCTTGGTGTTGCGTTTTTAAACCCCCATGCCATGGAAAAAATATGTGACTCTTTATCTGAAGATATGTTTTACATTGATGCTAATCGTAAAATCTTTTTAGCGTTAGAATCGTTATATCAAAACAATATTCCTATTGATATAACCACTGTTAAAAATGAATTAGATAAACAAAAAAATCTCAATGCTATTGGGGGTATTGATTATTTAACCGAAGTAATTGACTCCGTTATAACAAGTGCCAATCTAGATTATTATATTGATATAGTTAAAGAAAAATATATGCGAAGAAGTCTAATTGAAACGGCAACTAATATAATAACAAACTCTTATAACGAAGAAGAAACGATAAATAAATTACTTGATAACTCAGAAAAGAAATTTTTAAATGTTATCAGAAATAGGGAAGTTTCCGAATTTAAACCTATTACTGAAGCATTGCGTTTAGCCCAAGAAAATTTAGAGCGTTTAGCCCAAAACAAAAATGCCATCACAGGCTTATCAACCGGCTTTCTTGACCTAGATAAAGCTACGGCTGGTCTTCATGAAGGTGAACTAATCATCATTGCTGCCCGTCCTGGTATGGGTAAAACCGCCTTTGCCTTAAACCTTGCTTATAATGCAGCAACGACAACTAAAAAAGCCGTCGCCATCTTTAACCTTGAGATGAGCGCCGAACAACTAGTAAACCGTATGATCAGCAGTGTTGGGCAAATTGAAGGTGACAAATTAAAAACCGGTATGTTAAACCATAACGATTGGAAAAGATACAATGAAGCTATGAGTGAACTAGCTGATACAAATATATACATTGAAGATGATGCCTCCGTTACCTCATCGGAAATTAAAGCTAAATGCCGAAGCTTAGCGGCCAAAAAAGAAGGCCTAGGCTTAGTAGTAATAGATTATTTACAACTTGTAACTACCGGTGGAAGAGTCGAATCAAGACAAGTTGAAGTCTCAGAAATATCAAGAGCTTTCAAAACTATGGCCATGGAGTTAAAAGTTCCCGTCATTGCCTTAGCCCAGCTATCTCGTAATGCTGAGCGAAGAGAAAGCAATCAACCCCGCTTAGCTGACTTAAGAGAATCTGGTTCTATCGAGCAAGATGCTGATTTGGTATTATTTATAAATAGACAAGACTACTTTGAAAATAAAACGGCAGAAAATACCCAAACGATTGTCCCAACAGACATCATCATTGCTAAACACCGGCGTGGTAGTACGGGCTTATTCCAATTAATCTTTGAACTAGATAAAAGCTGTTTTAAAAATTATACAAAAGTTTCCGAAACTTTTTAGAAAGGATGTAATTAAAAATGAAGTTAAAACAGAAATTAATTATGATTTTATTTGGGGGTTTAACTTTATTACTTTGCTTAATAACTACCTATGAAAAGCCTAATTTATATCCTAAGAATGTTTATCAAGTATATTTAAATGGCCAAAAATTAGGTTTAGTTTGGAACAAAGAAGAATTACTTGCCTTAATAAATAAAGAACAGCAAGACATAAGAGATACTTATAAAGTTGATACAGTCTATCCGCCAACTGGTTTTGTTATATCAGAATATGTCTCCTATGATGAAGATGTAAGCTCGGCATCGGAAATATATAATAAAATTAGAGATGCTGGTGATTTTACGATCGAAGGCTACATAGTTACTATAACGAAAGGGGCAAATGAAAACGAACAAGAAATAAAAACGCAAATTCAAGTTTTAGATGAACAAATATTTAAAGATTCTTTAGAAACATTAGTTACCACTTTTGTTGATGAAAGCACCTACCAAAAATATATGACTAATACCCAAGAAGAAATTAAAGATGTTGGCTCTTTTATTAATCACATGTATTTTGAAGAAAATGTTACTATTCGTAAAGCTTTTGTGTCAGTTAAAGATAAAATTTATACTGATAAAGCCGAATTAAGTCAATACTTATTATATGGCACGACTGAAAAAAAATCTGGTTATTTAGTAAACAAAGGTGATACCTTAGAATCTATTGCCGAAAAAAGCAAACTAAATGTTCGCGAACTTTTAATCGCTAATCCTAGTTTAAGAGGGGAAAATACCATCCTTAAAATTGGGGAAGAAATTAATAACAGTATCATTGAACCTATCATGACTTTAGTTGAAGAAGTAAGAGTAACCGAAGATGTTGACATTGCTTATGAAAAAAAAGTTGAAGTTGATAACAACCTTGATTATGGGGCTAGTATGATAACGCAAAATGGGGTAACAGGTAAAGCTCGTACAACTCAAGAAATGCGCATCATAAATGGTGAACGTGCTCAAGAAACAACCATGATAAGTTATGTAACCTTAAGAGAAAAAGTTGACGAAATAACTACCGTTGGCCCAACAAGAGGACCTATCTATGGTAATTATGTAGACACTGGTCTAGACTGGGGCTGGCCAACTAACCAACCATACGTTATCACAACTGATTATGAAAACCGCTGGGGAACGCATCACGATGGCTTAGACATATCAGGAACTGGTTCTGGCTCACCTATTTATGCTGCTAGAGAAGGAACGGTAACAAAAATAAATTCTAGTTGTCCAAGAAATGGTTATTTAGGTAGTAGTTGTGGTAGTGGTTATGGTAATT
>CANQYR010000026.1 GCA_947628125.1 uncultured Bacilli bacterium | reverse complement strand
AAAATCCTTTCTAATTTATATATTTCTATATTACCATAGAAAGGATTTATACTTTACACAAATTTATTTACAGACTCGCTAAGACTTTTTAAATTGTATTCTTACTTTTTATAAACTCCCTTAACATCTTCATCAAAGCCCTTTTTTCAATTCTTGATACATAACTCCTTGATATATTCATTTCCTTAGCAATTTCCTTCTGAGTCTGTTCCTTAGTATTATTTAACCCGTAACGCTTAACAATAATCTCCTTTTCCCTTTTAGTCAAAAGTTTTAAATACTTATTTAAAAGCATGATATTATTTTTAGTATGCAAAGTTGTATCAAAATCCTCACTTTTATCCTTAATAACATCAATCAAATTAATTTCATTCCCATCCTTATCAAAACAAACTGACTCATTCAAACTAATATTTTTACCTTGCTCACCCTTAATACTCCTAAAATACATCAAAATTTCATTTTGAATACACTTAGCAATATAAGTAGTAAGCTTAATATTCTTATCTAAATTATAAGAATCAATTCCCTTAATTAAACCAATCGTTCCAATACTAATTAGATCATCAGTAATATCTTCCTTAACATCAAACTTCTTAACAATATGTGCGACTAACCTTAAATTATGTTCAATTAACTTATCACGAGCCTCCTCATCTTTATTTAACATTCTCAAAATACATTCCTTTTCCTCACTAGCACTAAGAGGCTCAGGAAAAACCTGATTAGAATAACTACCCGTAAAAAATAACATTCCCCTTAATAACTCTAATAAAAACATAAAACCACTCCCTTTAAAATTTTATGTTTTGCCTTTTAAAAGTAATCATCCTATGATAAAATTATATAAGGAGATGATTACTAGCCATGGACTTATTTCGACCTGACATATATCAAAAAAGTATCTACACTATTAATTATTCTAAACTAAAAAAATCAGGAATTCGGTGCCTAATTTTTGATCTTGATAACACCATTGCCAGTAAAAATGAAAATGTCCCAAGCAAAGAAGTACTAGAACTATTTGCCCGCTTAGATGAAATGGGATTTTACCTTGCCATCGTATCCAACGCCACCAAAAACAGAGTTGCTCCATTCAAAGAAAAATGTAACATCAACAGTGCTTACCGCGCGAGTAAACCATTTAAAAAGAAATACTTAAAAGTCATGAAACTTTATAACGTTAAAGACACCGAAGTTGCCTGCATAGGTGACCAACTTCTAACCGACATACTAGGGGCTAATAAACTACAACTAACCAGTATTTTAGTAAACCCCATCAATTCCAATGAATTTATAATAACCAAAATTAACCGCTTCTTTGAAAAACAAATATTTAAAAAACTAACCAAAAAAGGTTTATTTCAAAAGGGAGTTTATTATGATTAAAAAATGCAAAGGCTGTGGCATTAAATTACAAACTGAAAATGAAAATGAACAAGGCTATATTCCTAATAAAGATAAAGACTACTGCATGCGCTGCTACCGTCTAACCCACTATAACGATATGCAAAATAACATCGATATTAAAAACCAAGACATCCTAAAAAAATTAGCCACCAAAAAAGGAATATGCTTTTTCATATGCGATGTATTTAACATAAACAAAGAAACATTTTCCTACTATAAACAAATCAAAATGCCTAAAGTCCTAGTCATAAGTAAAATAGATATCATCCAAAAACACATTGCCTTAAATAAAATAGCTAATCATCTAATAAACAATTACAACATTAAAGATCAAATTTTTTTTGTCAGCGTCTTTAAAAACTATGGCCTAAAAAATTTGCTTACCTTCATCCAAAGCTTAAATGAAACCATCTACTTCTGTGGCATGACCAACGCTGGGAAAAGTAGCATATTAAACGCCTTGTTTTCTAAAGGACTAACCGTATCATCTATGCCTAATACCACCTTAGACTTTGTTAAAGTAGAAAAAAACATCTACGATTTTGTAGGGCTTAATTACCAAAAACCACTACCACAAAACCTTTTAAAATACCTTAAAATAACCAAAGCAATTAACCCCAAAATCATGCCCTTAAAAGAAAATGCTGATCTTTTGATAAATGATCTAATGATTATAGATTCTAATATAAAAAATACTTTCACCGTCTTTGCATCAACAAGCCTAGAAATAAAAAAAATCTATAATAAAAAACATGACTACTATAAACTAGAACCATTACTTATCGACGTGCCCAAAGAAAGCAACTTAATATTTAAAGGCCTCATCTTCATCTACATCAAAAATAAATGCTACCTCAAAATATACACACCTTATAAAGAACTAATCGAAATAGACAAATCATTTGTTAAAGGAGAAGTAAACAATGAACAAAATAAAAGTAATGAGTGAAACCCTAGCTAATAAAATAGCCGCCGGTGAAGTAATTGAAAAATGTGCCTCAATCGTTAAAGAACTATGCGAAAATAGTATCGATGCTAAAGCCAAAAATATCATCATCAACCTAAAAGAAGGTGGCATCAAAGAAATAAGCGTCCAAGATGACGGTGTTGGCATGAATAGGGAAGATGCCCTATTATCATTTACCCGCCATGCCACAAGTAAACTATATAAAGACGATGACTTGTTTTTTATCTCAAGCCTTGGCTTTCGTGGTGAAGCTTTGCCATCCATCGCCAGTGTAAGTAAAACCACATTAAAAACATCCGATGAAAAAGAAGGAACTAAAATTATAATCGAAGGCGGTAAACTAAAACTAAACGAACCATCAGACCTTTTCCACGGCACCAAAATTACCGTCCAAAACCTCTTTTATAATACCCCTGCTAGACTAAAATACCTAAAAAGTGAACAAAGCGAACTAGCAACATGCGTCCTTTACATCGAACGTCTAAGCCTTGCTTACCCCAAAATATCTTTTACCCTAACTAATGATGAACATGAAGTAGTAAAAACATCAGGCTCCAATAACTTATTAAAAACCATCCACGAAATATATGGTCTTAAAGTTTCCCAAAACATGATTGAAATCAAAGCTAGTAACGATGACTTTGATCTTTTTGGCTACGTTTGTAAACCCGAAATACTAAAAAGTAATCGTAACCACATGATAACCATTGTAAACGATCGCGTCGTAAAAAATAACGACTTAAACCGAGCCATAAACGAAGCCTATTACACCTATAAACCTGATATCAAATTCCCGGTAGTCGTCTTAAAAATAAATACCGATCCCACCTTAATAGATGTTAATATTCATCCAACTAAACAAGACATTAAAATAGGCAAAATTAATGAATTAACCGACCTAATAATCAAAACTATCAAAAAAGCTTTATACCAAAACCTTCTAATATTAAACGCCTATGACCGCTCACCATTATCTAAAAGCATTGAACAAGAAAACATAATCAAAGAACAAGAAGCAACATATAATCAAACTATATTGCCAAAAGAAAATACTCAAACATCTTTTTCCTTTAAAGAAAACGATGATGAACCAATAATCAAAAACGCCGAAATGAAAAAACTAGTCCTATACCCAGTTGGTCTTGCCCATGGCACATACATCATCGCCGAAAACGAAGATGGCATTTACCTAATTGACCAACATGCTGCCCAAGAAAGAGTAAACTACGAAAGAAACATGAAAGCCCTAGAAAATAAACAAGTTTTTACCACAGCCCTTTTAATACCCATTACAATCGAACTATCTAAAAGTGAAATATTAAAACTAAAACAAGAAGAACAAACCCTTAAAAGTCTAGGCTTTGACATTGAAGAATTTGGCTTAAATAGTATAATAGTAAAAGCTCATCCCACTTGGCTTTTAAAAGGCTATGAAGAAGAAAGCATTCGCAAAATAATTGACTTAATTACTAACGGCTTAAAAAGCATTGATAGGGTAAAATTTAACGAAAAAATAGCCATCACCTTAGCCTGCAAAATGTCCATTAAAGCCAATATGCATATATCCTTTGAAGCAATGGAAGAACTACTAAAAGAACTATGCGATTGTGATAACCCTTATAACTGTCCCCATGGCCGCCCAACCATCATAAAATTTAGTAACTATGATCTAGAAAGAATGTTCAAACGCGTAATGAACTAAAGAAGGTGAAAAAAATGATAATAGCAATAGTTGGCCCAACTGGGGTAGGGAAAACCAAACTAAGCATCGCTCTAGCCCAAAAACTAAATGGCGAAATAATTAATGCCGATTCCGTTTCCTTATATAAAGGCTTAGATATCGGCAGTGCTAAACCGACTAAAGAAGAACAAAAAAAAGTAGTGCATCACTTAATCGACATTAATATGCCAAACGAAGAATACACCATCTACAACTATCAAAAAGATTGCCGAAGAAAAATCAAAGAAATAAAAGACAAAGGCAAAACTCCTATTTTAGTTGGTGGAAGTGGCCTTTACTTAAAAGCGGCCCTTTATAACTATGACCTAAAAGAAGAAAATAACAAAATAGTTACAACTAGCCTAACTAATGAACAAATATATGAAGAATTAAAACAAAAATATCCACAAATAGTAATTGACCAAAACAATAGACAAAGACTAATAAGAGCCTATAGTAAACTAAAAAATAACATCCCAATCGAAAAACAAAACCCCAAGCCTTACTATAAAAACATAATCATAATTGGACTTAAAACAGATAATAAAATATTGTATGAAAGAATAAATAACCGTGTCTTAAACATGTTTCCTAATTTACTAGATGAAGTCAAAAACCTATACCAAAAATACCCAGAAAGTAAAATATTACACACCGCCATTGGCTATAAAGAATTAATAGACTACCTAGAAAACAAAACCAGCTTTGAACAAAGCATTGAACTAATTCAAAAAAACTCTCGCCACTATGCCAAAAGACAATACACCTTCTTTCGCCATCAATTTTTAGTTAACTGGCTAAACGTCGATTATCAAGATTTTAATAAAACCATTAACGAAGCCTTAAGTATTTGTCAAAAGTTTACTTAATTAAGCCAAAAAAATGTTTTCATCATTCATCTTTTTTGTTATAGTTATCTTAGAATAGAAAGGAAGATGAATGTGAAAGCACCAAGTGTTATGCCTCATTTAAAACCAGCCCATATAAATGCTAGTAAAGATGAAATTGCCCCCTTTGTCATCATGCCCGGTGACCCCTTAAGGGCTAAATACATCGCCGAAAAATATTTAACTTCTTATAAATTAGTAAGCGATACAAGAAACATCTTTGCCTACACTGGTTACTATAAAGAAAAATTAGTAACCGTTATCGCCTCTGGTATGGGCATGCCATCTATGAGCATTTATGCCTTTGAATTATTTTATTTTTTTGACGTTGCCAAAATCATTAGAATCGGTACCTGTGGAGCCTTAAAAGCAAACATGAAAGTTCCTGATCTAGTATTAGCCTCTAAAAGCTATACCGAAAGTAACTTTGCCTATAGCTACAACGGGGATTTAACCCATGTTTCTTATCCAAGTGAAACCCTAAATAATGAAATAGTAAAAACCGCCCAAAAACTAAACCTAAACCTAACAATAGGTGATGTTTTATGCACCGAACAATTTGGCTTTTATTCCGATAATGAACACGTCTTAAAACGCGTGCCTAAAGAAATTGACCCTATAGCTGAAGAAATGGAAAGCTTTGCCTTATTCCACACCGCAAATAGCTTTGATAGGCAAGCAGCAACTATATTAACAGTCGTTGATAGTAAATATAACGAAGACTTTATGTCAATAAAAGATCGCGAAAAATCATTAGATCAAATGATTTTGCTAGCTTTAGAAACAATAGGTTAAAATGCAAAAAATTATTCAAAAATATCAAGAACAACTATTATTTATTATCATTGTCTTAATAATAATCCTATCTGTTTTTATGGCCCATTACTTTAGCATGCGCCTAGTAAGAAAAAGCCACATCACGTCCTATACCATCAAAGCCTTAACCATATATGAAAATGATGAAGAACCTAAAGGCAATGACTTTATAAGAGAAAAAACAAACAAAACCATCCAAGCTAAATTTTATACCAACGAAAAAGAAGTT
Organism: uncultured Bacilli bacterium; assembly: GCA_947628125.1. Classification (GTDB taxonomy): domain Bacteria; phylum Bacillota_I; class Bacilli_A; order RF39; family UBA660; genus Ventrenecus. The sequence goes on along the minus strand of CANQYR010000026.1, from coordinate 5,155 downwards.
TTCTGGCCCTTAAAACAAGGGACCTATGATGTCATATTAAAACTAGAAAATGGCAGCTATAAAAGCAAACTAACAGTCTTAAAAGAAGGTGATTAATTTTGAAAAAACTCCTAAATAGTTTTGGCTATGCCCTAGAAGGCATTAGCTACAGTCTTAAAACCCAAAGAAATATGAAAATTCATTTTTTAATCATGTTTGCTGTTATACTAGGGGGATTTATCTTTAAAATAAGTATTATGGAATGGTTATTATGCTTAATAGCCTTTGCCCTAGTTGTAACCAGTGAATTATTTAACACCGCGATTGAAGAAGCCGTAAACCTAGCTATGCCCAAAATAAATACCAAAGCCAAAATTGCTAAAGACACAGCCGCATCCGGAGTCTTATTCTCCGCCATGATTGCCTTTATAATTGGGCTTTGCATTTTTCTACCCAAAATACTAAAAGGATAATCTATGGCTAAAAAAAGACGTAAGAAAAAAAACATAGCTAACATATTAAACTTCTTCTTAATCATTGGTATTAGCTTATTAATATATCAAAGCAAAGACTCAGCCGCGCTTTTTTTAAACAATATCCAAAATAACCAAATAGTAAGTGTAACGGATATTCCACCATACTCTGGCAAAGCCTATGTAATACTAAATAACAATAAAAATAACCTAATTAATGAATATCAAAATGAACCATTTGAAATTTATAGCGAATTAGACTATCTAGGCCGCTGCCAAATGGCCGTTGCTAATTTAAGCTTAGATACCATGCCTAAAGAAGAAAGAACATCAATTGGTTCCATTAAACCAACGGGCTGGCAAACAGTCAAATATGATTTTGTCGATGGCAAATATCTTTATAATCGTTGCCACTTAATTGGCTTTCAATTAGCAGGCGAAAACCTAAACCCTAAAAATTTAATAACCTGTACTAGATCCATGAACGCCAAAACCATGCTTTATTTTGAAAATCAAGTAGCAGACTACATTAAAAAAACCGCCCATCACGTCCTATACCGTGTAACTCCTATCTTTGAAGGGGAAAATCTTTTAAGCAAAGGCGTCATCATTGAAGCTAGAAGCATTGAAGATGATGAAATTGAATTCAATGTTTTCATATACAACGTCGAAGAAGGAGTAAAAATTGATTATCAAACGGGAAAAAGTGAAGTTTTAAAGTAATTTTTGTGTTATACTAAAAAGAAGTAGGAAGTGATGAAATTGGATGCCCAAAAAATTGGAAAATTAATTAAACAACTACGCTTAAAAAAAGGCTTAACCCAGCAAGAATTCGCGAGCATTTTTAACGTAACATATCAAGCAGTAAGTAAATGGGAAAATGGTAAAAACATCCCTGACTTGTCCATATTAAAAGCCATCTGTGAAGAATATAACCTTGATATTCAAGACTTTTTGGGTGGCAAAAAAAAGCATCATTTTCTTCCAATCATTATTATTTTGCTAGTTATTTTAATTACTACCATGCTTTTCTTTCAATTTGATAACTTTACTTTTAAAACCCTAAAAGCTAATTGCAATAACTTTAAAATATCCGGTGCCATCGCCTATAATAAAGCCAAATCCGCCGTCACCATTTCCGAAATTGATTACTGTGGTGAAGAAGATAACAACATATATAAAAACATAAGTTGTACCTTATATGAAAATAATAAAAATGGCAGTGTTAAACTATATGACTGTGAACCTAAAGAAAACATTAAATTAGACAACTATCTAAAAGACATCACCTTTTCTTTAGATGATTATAAGTCAAGCTGTGACAACCAAAACGATAGCCTTGAACTAGAAATAACAGCCACTAATGAAAACGATGAATTAGTTACTTATAAAATTCCTTTAATATCAGAAAATTGTGACTAAACCTAAAGTTTAGTTAACTAAACTATCTTTTTATTGCCCCAAAAAAAGATTTTTAATATAATGTGAGAGTAGAAAGAAGGTAGTGTAATGAAACAAAAAACAAAAATATTTATAAGCGCCATCGCCGTAGTTTTAATCCTTGTCATCGGCTTTTTCCTAATCAAAAATGAAGTAAATAAAAAACATTCCGATGCCAATAAATTTAAAGAAGCATACGAATCTTTAAATGATACCATAAGAGAAAGTGATGGCGAAAAATACAACAACGTTCAAATCGATAGTGATAACCCTATTAAATACGTTGATACCAAAGAAGCTTTAGACGTTTTAAACGAAAAACAAGCCATATTATATATTGGAGCCAATTGGTGTCCATGGTGCCGAAATGCCGTTCCCGTCTTATTTGACGTTGCCAAAAAATATAATGTAGACACAATCTATTATCTAGAATTAGATAACGAAAAATCCAATTTTAAAATTCAAGATGGTAAAGCAGTAGAAACAAACCATGGAACAGAAACTTATTACGAATTATTAAAAAAACTGGATAGCATCTTAGAAGAATATACATTAACAGACGAAAAAGGTAAAACCTATAAAACTGGTGAAAAAAGAATTTACATGCCCTTTGTTGTCGCGATAAAAGATGGAGAAGTCATAAATAGCCATGTCGGAACCGTTGACCTAGACAAAGGTCAAACCAAATATGATGCCTTAACAGAAGAACAACGTTTAAAACTAAATGCTATTTACAGTGACATGTTTGTTAAAACCTTTATTGAACCTGATAATACCTGTAATGATGAAGCTTGTGAATAAGCTTTTTTTAATTGTATATAAATTTAATATCCTTAGGTAGTTCATAATAATTTTTAATCCATGCCTCAATATAATCAAAACCTTCAATATAAGGTTGATCACCAGAATATAAAATATATGGTAATTTTTTATAAACAACACTTTCAATTTTTTCTCCAGCTTTAATTTTTTGACTAGCATCTTTTAAAACCTTATCATTTTCTTTTTGAACAGCACTATTTTTATAATAACCATAGGTAATTGTTCCATAATTTAACATACTTATGCCTAAAATAGCTAAAACAATTAAATTAACCGTTTTCTTATCTAAATTTACTACCATATCATTAATCGTTAAAATAATTACCAAAAAGCAAATGAAATAAAATGGTAAATTAGATCTACTAGGAAAATAAGGCGCGACAATCATCACCGCTAAAGAAGATAACCCTGCTAAAAATAACTTAACCATTAAATGGTTTTCTAGGTAGTACAATATAACCGTTATAATCATCAAAAAAATTTGCAAACCATAAACTAAATATATTAATAAAAGCAAAAACTTATTATCTGTAAAAGATTGAAAATAATTAAAATAAAGAAAACCATTTTTCGTTAAAGAAAAGATTGTAATAAATAAATTTGACAAACAAACTATATACAAAAGCTTATTATGATACTTTTTCAAATTTTTAATACTCATATAACTAATTACAACTAAAAGTAAATTTAAAAACATTGAACTAGTTACCTCAAATACGCCATTAATTAAAGCTGGAATAGTATACCTAAGCTTAGCAAATAAAGAAATATTTTCAAAATTATTTGAAGTAGGGGAGGCTAACCTAACTTTATTACCAGGAGCTAGCATCATAAACCCAAACCCAATAATACTAATTATTAATAACAACCATTTTTCCTTTGCAATTTTCCTTTTTTTAAACCATTTATCATCAATAATTGTAAGGACAAGATAAGAAGTGCACATAAACCCAACCTGCTCATGCGAACAAGCCGTTAAAATAGTGCAAATAATCATCAAAGGTAAATTAAATTTATCCTTATTAAGCAAATAAACTAAACCAAAAAAAGGTAATAAAGGCCATAAATAATGAACTGAAGCCGAAATCCAAAATACACTGTTACGTAATAGCATAATCTCTAAAAAACCATACATACTAACAACTAACAAAGCTAAAATATTATCTTTCATATTAACCTTGCTTTTTAAAATTTTGTAAATGAAGTAAAAAATACCCGTAATAACTAAACTCTGCGCTAAACGGTAATAAAATAACCCCATCTTAAGCAAAGAACATTCATAAAAATAACCAAGAACCCTGCCACCCCATAACATATAATGCTTATACAAAAAAGTAAAAATTAAAGAAAAAGGATAATTAATTCCCACATTATTAATATCAACCGCATAACTTAAAGTGGCGTAGCCATAATCATCATGATACATATAAATAAATTGATGTTCTAACAAAACAAGTAAGAAAAATATAACAAAAATAAGTAAAACCCCATGTTTTTTTAAAAAGTCTTTCATAAAATCCTCGCTTTCTTAATATAGTATAGCAAAAATTAAAATTATTAACAAATATTATTGCTTTTAAATAGTATTTATGGTACAATCTTAATGCTTTAACAAGTGATGTATTATCCGCTGAAAAAGATTTTTATGATGATATGTAATAAAGTTAGAAAGGAAGTTTTATGGCTAATTTAGTAGACAAAATTAACGATAAACATCTTCGTAAAGACATTCCTGAAATAAGAGTCGGTGATATAGTTCGTGTTGATGTTTGGGTTAAAGAAGGAAAAAAAGAACGTATTCAAGCTTTTGAAGGTATCGTAATTGCGAAAAAAGGTGGAAGCGTTTCCGAAACTATTTCTGTTCGAAAAAAATCTGGCAGTGTGGGTGTTGTTCGTGTATTCCCACTTCATGCACCAACTATTGATAAAATAACAGTTGTGAAAAAAGGTTTAGTTCGAAGAGCAAAACTTAACTTCATTAAGAAAATGCGTAAAGAGTACAAAGTTAAAGAAAGAAACTAAATCTTTCTTTTTCTTATAGAAAGGAATTTTATGAAAGAAAAAATAAAACCATTAATCCCTTATATTATCATATTAGTTGTAGTTATATTAATTCGCTCATTTATCGTTACACCCGTTCGGGTAAGCGGTGAATCTATGCAGCCAACTCTAAACGGTGGTGAAATCATGATATTAAATAAACTTGGCAAAATAAAACGTTATAGCATGGTTGTTGCTAATTATGAAGTAAATGGTAAAAAAGTGGATACCGTTATAAAAAGAGTCTATGGTCTTCCTGGGGAAAAGATAAAGTGTGAAAACAGTAATATCTACATTAATGATAAAAAAATTCCTGATGAATATGCTAGCGGTGATACTTTTGATTTTGATGAAGTAGTCCTTAAAGAAGATGAGTACTACCTTCTAGGCGACAACAGAAC
>CANQYR010000025.1 GCA_947628125.1 uncultured Bacilli bacterium | reverse complement strand
TTAGGGGGCTTATCCAACAATATTTTTGCTTCTACTTATACTTACTATATTCCTGATAAAGAACAATTAATTAATGAAATAGAAAAAGTTCTAAATGAAACTAAAAAAGATGATATTGAGCATTAATCAATTATCATCTTGACTTATTCTAAAATCTTAATAATTAATTTTTTTATCTAACGGCTTTGTCAAAGTACCACTATAAACAATATCTAATGCATGCAATGCCCTAGTAATTGCAACATATAACAATTTCATATCTAAATTATTATTAGATAAATATAACCTTTCATTTGCATTATTTATAATTACAGCATCAAATTCTAAGCCCTTCGCAAGTTGATTAGAAATAGTACAAACTCTAAATTTTTCATCATTTACATCATCATTAGCCGTTACATTTGAAATATTTAATCCTAATACATTTAAATTATCATTAATATAATTAGAAAGTAAATCAGTTTTGCTTATAACAGCAATAGTTTTATAACCTTTTTCCTTATATTCCATTATTTTCTGGGCTATATATTTTGGAATATCATCTTCTTGCTCTACTTTTCTTATATGAACATCATCACCATGCCGCACAACAATATCAGAACGACCTAATCCTATACTTTCTGCCACATCATCAGCAACTTTCATTATTTCAGCAGTTGTACGATAACTTTTATTAAAATATATTATTTCCCCTTTGTTATCAAACATAGCAAAATTCACATCATCCCAACTTTTAATACCTCTATAATCATAAATCGATTGAGCTAAATCACCAAAGATACTAAACGTAGCAAATGGTAAAGTTTTTTTCATTACATAAAAATTAAATTTGCCTAAATCTTGGGCTTCATCTATAACAACATGTTTAATTTTTTCATAATCCTTATGTGGTGCGATAACAGACTTTATATACATTAAAGCGGGTAAATCTTCAAAATCATAAGTATTATTTTTAATATTTTTACTTGTCTCCTTTTTTAATTGAGATAACTTATCATATTTATAAATATCAAAATCAGCAATTGTATTAATAAATAATTTATATAGTTTTATCGAATCAAGTTTACTTTTATTAAAATATTTTCTTATAGTACTTCTACAATTTTTTGAAATCTCTGTTCTATCTTTCGCAAATAAACTTCTTAACTTGTTTTTTTCCACATCAGTTTTCGCATTTTGAAATACCTCAAAAGAATAATCATTATAACTATAATAAATAGCATCTTGCTTCTTTTCAATCAATTTACAAAGTCTATCAATTGTTATTTCAATTCTATTGCTTAAATTATTACTATTTGCAGTACTTTGAAATACATCTGCCATTACCTCGTGTGATAAAACTTCAAAATTACCTAACATTAAAGACTTTGCCGTTATACCATTAAAATATATTTTCAAAAACTTATCTAACATTTCTTTGTAATACATTGAACATTTAAAACCATCAATCCCAGAATTAACTTTTCCAGATATATAATTAGTAACTTTTTTTGAAGAAGAATTAATGTTTATATTTTCTTCTATATATTGCTTAGCAAAATCTTCATAGGTGTACTGTTTTACCCCATTTACATCAAGATTTGGTAAAACCGATTTTATATATTTTAAAAATACTGGATTAGGCCCAATAATTAAATATTGGCTTTGTTTAATATTGCTTTTATAATTATAAACTAAATACGCAATTCGATGCAACGCAACAGTTGTTTTACCTGAACCTGCTACACCTTGTATAATTAAATTATTAAAAATTTGCTTTCTAATAACATTATTTTGTTCTTTTTGAATTGTTGAAACAATACTTCTTAATCTCTCATCATTATTACTATTAAGATACTTTTGCAATAAATTATCATTTGAAACTAAATCAACATCAAAATATTCTAATAATTGTCCAGATTCTATTTCATATTGCCTTTTTAAAGACATCTTACCTTTAATTTTCCCTGTTGGAGCTTCAAAACTACACTCACCAACTTCAGCATCATAATATAAAGAAGCAATTGGTGCCCGCCAATCAGTAACTACTATATCAGTACCTTGCATAACACCATTATTACCAATATAAAATGTGTTTGTTTTGCCATCCCCTTCAGATGTAAAATCAATTCTCGCAAAATAAGGTTTATCAAGAGAAGTTTCTAGATTACTAATATGTATTTTTTTAGTATCAACAATACGCCACAATTCTTCTATATCACCAATAAAGTCTTTATATAATTTTTGCAAATCGAATTGCTCAGCTTTTAATACAGCATTTATTATTTCTAATACTTGACTTAATTTTTTCTTTTCCTTTTCTAATTCTAATTGCTCCATTTAATACCCCATTACATTAAACTAATAATAATTTTTTATCATTATTCAAATAATATCTACCTCTTCTTAAAAGAACCGACTTATCAACATTTGTTACATGAATTATAGACATCTTAATTTGTTCAAAACTAAATAAATTTAACACACATAAATTCCTATTTTTGAATACCTTATTGTCTACCTTTTTTATAGATATCTTTACTTTAAGTATTTTTGGCATTTTTAATTATTTGCAAATAAATAATAACAAGCAATAAATATATTTTAGCATAAATTATCTAATTTTTATATAGGTAAATAAATATAATTACAAATTAAAATATTTGTAACACAAAGACTTGAACATTTTCCCAAAACAACTTTTAAAATAAATTTGTAAATACAATTGAGTAAAAACTTTATTTATGCGATATTAATAAAAAGAGGATTATAATATGCAAAAATATTTTGATAAAGCAATAGAACTTGCTAAAATAGGAATTAAAAATTTAGAAGGTGGTCCCTTTGGAGCAGTTGTTGTTAAAGACAATAAAATAATTGGCTACGGAAATAATAAAGTTTTAAAAGAAAAAGACCCAACAGCGCATGCTGAAATAATTGCTATTCGCGATGCATGTAAAAAATTAGATACGCATGACTTAACTGGCTGTGCTATTTATTCCACTAGTGAACCTTGTCCTATGTGCTTATCAGCAATTATATGGTCTAATATTAAAGAAATTTATTTCGCAACTAATAGAAAAGAAGTTGCAAAAATTGGGTTTCGAGATGATATGATATATAATTATTTAGAAAATAAAGAAAAAGATGTTTTAAAAATTCATCAAATTGAAAATAAAAAATGTCAAGAACTACTTGAAAGTTATAAACATGAACTTTATTAAAAACTTCCTAGAGTAATAATATATAAAATATTAAACTGCATTACCAAAGCACTTTAACTTAAATTTTGTCAAAGCAAATATTTGAGCATCAGTTTTCTTTAAAAAGTTTATTTACTAACAGAAATAAAAATCAATATTACTAAATGCTTCTTTACAATATTGATTTTTTTAATATTTGATATATAATTTTATTAAAGAAAGGAGTTTAATAATCATATGGAGCTCAATATCTTACAAGATTTACTAAACTATTTAAAAGACATATTAGATAAAAATGAATTTGATGACGATATGCAAAAAATTAAATATATATATAACCAATTAGAAAATATTAAAAAGAATTTACCTACCATTGAAAAATTAGAAGAACTCCAAAAAATAGGAGTTGACTTAGAAATAAAATATGATAATTTTAATGATTTTTCATATTACTTTAATCCTGTATATGCATTAATAAGTAAAAAAATACACGATGAAAATATTAAAAAAATCAGAGAAGAAAATAGAAAAAAGAAAGGAATATAATGATATGTCAAATTTTGATTATGATAAAATAAAAGATATGGAATATGACCCAAATAGAAAATGTTATGTTGGAAAAGATGGCTCTGAATTTCATGTAACCCCATATTCTAATGGGAATGGATATAAGTATGACTATTATGATAAAAGTCCATACGGTAATGCTCCACATAATTCAACACATATAAAATCAGATTTAAATGAAAATTGGACTAGAACCGATAATGATAGAAATAATAAAACTCAAGAAAAAAGTTCTGGTACTGGATGTTATCTAACAACTGCTTGTATAAGTCATATGCAAGAAAATTTTGAAGATGACTGCAATGAATTAATGACATTAAGATGGTTTAGAGACAATTTTGTTAGTAAAGAAGACATTATTCACTACTACGATGTTGCCCCTACCATAGTTGATATAATCAATTCGACTCCAGATAATGATAAAATATATACATGGATTTATGAACACGTTGTTCAACCTTGTGTTAAAGCAATTAAACAAAAAAACTATGAATTTGCATACCATAGATATAAAAATTGTATGTTAATACTAGAAGATTGCTTTCTAAAAGCATTACCAGAAGAAAGAAAAACAACATTACTAAAAAAACTTAAACAATAATAGAAGAAACTTCATAATCATTAATGTATTAACGTTTGTTGTTTTACAATATTCAAAAAAAGATAAATATACTTAATTAACCAATCTTAAACATATAATTTTTCAAATATAAATAAACTATTACTCTATTTGAACCTTTGTGGTTCTTTTTTTTAATTACAAATCACAATGTTTAAAAACAAATAAATTTACCATAACTACTTATAGTTGTTCAATAAAAATTTTTAACTGTACATAAGGCAAACAACCATACGAATTATCTAATTTTGCATACATTATGAGTGGGATAGCTAACGCTATTTCTAATATTAATTAAATACTAAATAGAAAGGGGAATATAAATTGCGCAAAAATAAAATAATAATTCTTATAGCCTTTCTTGCAACTATTATCTTAATGACAGTTGGATATTCAACATTTGCTACAGACTTTACCATAAATGGAACAGCAGAAATAACAGGAAAATGGGATGTTAGAATAACAAATATCACTGCAACGCAAGTACCTGAAGGTTGTGATGCTGGATCACCAACTTTTACTAAAGACTCTGTTAACTTCTCAGCTAAACTTAATAAGCCAGGCGATGAAATCATTTATGAAGTTACCATAGAAAACCTAGGAACTATTGATGCCGAATTACAAACAATAATATTTACCGAAGAAATTGATGGCATTGAAGAAATTAACTATACCACCTCTGAACTTAAGAAAGACTTAAACGTAGGCGATTCAACCACTTTCAATATCATGGTAACCTATGTAAAAAACACTAAAAGTATTCCCGATGTTAAAACCAAAACATTAACGGGGATAATCCAATATGTTCAAAAAGAAAACGCTTAAAAATAAACAATTATTCTTTCTTCTAATTATTTTTGCACTAAGCCATATCTTCTTGTATACTAATAATTTTTACCTTTACTTTCTTAATCCCTTATTTTGGCTAAGCTTTATAATCATTTCTAATCAACAAATCATAAAATTACCAAAGAAAAAAGATGCTCAAACAGCCTTAACTATATCTATCATTTTTTTCATTCTTTATTTAACTAGTGGCTTCATTTTCGGTTTTAATAAAAGTTTTTACAATCATAATCTAATTAATATTTTAAAAAATCTATGGAAAACTATCTTACCTATATATGGCTTAGAAATAATGCGCTACAAAATAATTAAAAGCAATAAAAATAATCGAAACATTATAACTTTAATAACCATTATTATCATCATAAGTGAAATAAACTTCAAAGCCATTTTCATATCCCATAATATCATTTTTTTCCACTACCTTATCTCCATAATTATCCCCATAATCGCCCAAAATATTTTATTTACTTATCTAGCTTTAAACTCTCACTATAAAATACCTGTAACAATTAGACTTTTTAACGAAATACCAACAATTTTTTTACCCATTATTCCTTATAGTAATTGGTTTATTGAAGGATCATTTGCTATCATTAAAATTTTAATAACCTACTACCTATTTAAATACTTCACTTTTAATAAAAAAAATACCACTATACCAACAACCATTTACCCTTTAACTATCATCACTTCTATTTTATTAGTATCATTTATGCTTGGATTATTTAACTATCAACCTATAGCAATACTATCAAATAGTATGTACCCTACTTTTAAAAGAGGCGATGTAATAATTTATAAAAAAGAAGAAAATATTGTCCCCGGAGATATAATCGTCTTTAATTATGAAAATCAAGTTATCGTTCACCGTGTTATAAGTATAAATGAGTATTACATCACCAAAGGTGATGCCAATAATACCATAGATTATATAAAAATTAAAAAAGAAGACATAAAAGGAGTGTACAAATTCCATATTAAATATTTAGGATATCCCTCTATTTGGTTAAACGAATTTTTCACTAAGGAGAATTAAATTGCAAGCAAAAAGAAAAAAAATACTAATTATTTTAAGCTTCATTATCCTTTTAATAGGAATGCAAATAATATATATTAAGAAAAACATTTTCCAAAATAATACCTATCAATTAAAAAATAAAACATATTATGAAGTTGCCTTAAACCCAAATAACTACTTTCTAAATAATAAACTACAAGCCAATAATTATTACATTGCCAATTCAATTAAAAGCATTGATATTTATTTTAACTATTATTTAAAAAATAAAAATAAAGAAACCATTAATTATGACATCACCGCCACCTTAAAAAGTTATGCCGATAATGGTACAAAATTGATTTGGACTAAAGATTTTAATTTAAAAAATATAACCAATATAAAACAAGAAGATCTTAACATCAAAGAAAATTATAACTTGGATTATCAATATTATGTTAATTATGTTAAATCATTTCAAGAATACTTTAATATTAAAACAGAAAACTATCTATATGTTAAACTTAACATTAAAATTAATGATGAAACTAATCCTTATGTTTTATTAACAATTCCTATTAATGAAAATATTATAGATATTACAATGAAAGAAGATTCTCTAGAAAATAATACCCAAAATATTAACATTATTAAAATAATAATCTTTGATCTTATAATTATTATCCTTTTCACAAGTAAAGTTTTACCTAATAAAGATAATGAAAAAACTATTTTAAAAGAATATCAAGATATCATTATAACCATTTTAAATAAACCTAATATAAATAATAACAATATTATATACTTAAATAATTTAAAAGACTTAATAAACATAGCCATAACCAATAATATAAATATCTTTAAATATCAAGATAACTACTACACCATTTTAAATAATAATTATTATCTTTATTCTTTAGAAAAAACTACATAAATAAAAGACTGTTTACAAAGTCGAAAGATTTTCAAAAACAGTCTTTTAATTATTTACTTAACTTTTTTTACATAAGGTTTAAAAACAAAATATGTCCAATAATCCCCCTTTTGGAATTGCTAAATAATTTTTTATATACTGATCAGTTTCTAATGACACCTCATTTATCCTAACAGGGCCATTTCCCGTCATTACTAAGGGAACTACATACCTAGTTTTTGACTTAACATTTACACAATATTTATTTTTTCTGTACAATTATATAAATCATTGATAGTCAAATTAACCTGCATTATTCATGGACTTACACATATCAGCCAAAAATTGCATCACCGTTCTATCCTTATCACTTACCCACTCTGGCCACAAATCAGATATTATTCTAATATATTCCTCACATATTTCTTTATGTTTAAAGCCTATCTCATCTATACCTTGATCATTTTTTAAAACAATAACATCATCATATATTTTCTTTATTTTATCAAATTCCCATACTCTAAAAAAGTTAAACCACTTGAAAAATTATATTCAAACAACCACTCTGGAAAATCAGAAGATAAAATTTTAAAATACGCTTTTACTTCAGAATTTAATGAATCATAATACTTTATAACAAGCCTCCCCAAAATTTTATAAGCAAAAATATTATAACGCACCCAATAATTTAATACTATCGGTACTTAATATCAGCCTGCCTAGTTATCTTTAAAACCGCAACTTCCCGTTTTCTTGATGGATAATTATTTTTAATAAGCAATCTTCTAATACTACTTCTAATTCTTGCTACCCCATCTTCTCTTAAAAAAGCATCTAAAGTTAAATTATCACTTATAAGTTTAACAAGATCCCTTGCCATTTGTACCAAAACATTAACATCAAGTACTTCTTTAACTTCATCATCAAAACATAAAGCATCAAAATAAGCCTTTTCTAAAGAAGATAAATTATATTTATTACCATTAGTAAACTCATCATCAACCTTTTTCTTAAAATCAAACATCATTTCAATAACTTTATCAACATCAGCTAAATTTCCCCTTTTATTATAAAAATTTACAATTTTATTAAATTTAGTCGAAAACTTTTCTTGCATAGTTAAATTAATTTTACCCATATCATCAATAGAAGATTTAACCACTTTAAATAAAACTTCACTAACTATATTTTTTTCCTTAGCATTCTTAAACTTTTTCAATGTAAAATTATCTAACAATTTAAAACTATCTTTACATGTAAATTCACATAGTTTTAACAACTCATCATTTACAATAGCATCCTCTAACATTTTCCCTACATTTTGATTTAACTCAAACACATCTAATTTTCCAACATTAGTTATCTTCGAAATAAATGATCTAACCGCCACAATAAAAAAACATTTTTCCTTTACATCATCTTCTATAACCCCACTACATAAAGTGTAAAGCTTTTTTACATCATAACTATAATCCATAAACTTCTTTTTAGAATTTTCAGTAGCTAACATTACATTCGCGCCTTTTCTAATTAAATTATACTTACCTGTATTATCTAAAAAATTAAAATGTGAATAATCAAAATTACCAAACATATCATCAATAATATCTAACTTAACTAACAATAACTTTTGTAAGTCATTTACATCTTTAATCTTATTTTGATCACGCACCGTATAAATTTTCAAAGCATCAAATAACCACGACTTCAACCCAATATAATCAACTATCAAACCACCTTCTTTATCTTTGTAAACTCTATTAACACGCGCAATTGCCTGCATCAAATTATGAGCTTTCATTGGCTTATCTATATACATCGTGCCAAGTTTAGGCACATCAAACCCCGTAAGCCACATATCAACTACAATGGCAATTTTAAACTTTTCCCTAGCATCTTCACTTTTAAATTTTTGTTCCAATCTTTTATTATCACTTTTCGTACCAATTAATTTTTGCATATCTACAAAATCTTTATTACTAGGAGTTACAATCATCTTAACTACATCTTTATAATCTGGTCTTAATTCTAAAAATTTTTTATACATTATATAAGCACTTTTTCTTGAATACGCCACAACCATAGCATGATCAGCAACCATATTTTTCCTTTCTTCATAATGGAAAATTATATCCTTAACAATTAACTCTAATCTATGAGGATTTTCCATTACTTTAGAAATATTGGCAAGCATTTGCTTAGATCTATTAATCACATCACAAGAAGAAGCCCTTTTCTTTCTAACCAAAACATAATACTTATCTATTTCTTTAAGTACATTTTGATCTAACCCAAGCCTAGCCATTCTAGACTCATAAGAAATAGGCAGCGTTGAACCATCTAATATAGCCTGCGTCATATCATAAACATCTATCACATCACCAAATATTGCCGAAGTTGATTTATCCTCTGTTTCCACCGGAGTACCCGTAAAACCAATATAAATTGCTTTAGGTAAAGCATCATGTAAATACTTTGCTGTACCATATTTTTCATACGCTTTGCCACTTTTAAAATCAAATTTTAATGTTTTTTCTAAGCCATAATGACTTCTATGGGCCTCATCAACTAAAACTAAAATATCATCCCGATTAGAAAACAAACCTGATTCTTCTTCAAATTTTTGTAAAGTCGTAAAAAAAAATGCCACCCGCTACCCTATCCTTTAACAAATCCTTTAAATCACTTCTGTTATCAGCTTGCACTGGTTTTTGCTTCAAATAATAAGAACATTTAGAAAAAACTTCATACAGCTGATCATCCAAATTATTTCTATCTGTTACCACAACAATAGTAGGATTACCTAACATCCTAACCATATTGCCAGCATAAAAAAACCATACTAAATGATTTACCTGAACCTTGCGTATGCCATATAATTCCCGTTTTACCAGTTAAAAACCCTTTTGTTGTAGTAGATAAAATAGCCTTTTTAACACCAAAATATTGATGATACTGGGCCAATATTTTCAAATTACCACTAAACAAAATATAATTATTAATAATATCTAACAACCTATCTTTTCGAAGCATCCCCTTAAACAACGTTAAATGTGTATCCATATTTTCTTTAACTTCATCATTATCATCAATCTTTTTCCAATCACTAAACCGGCTATAAGAACTAGTAATAGTTCCAGCCTTAGCAGTTACACCATCACTAATAATTAAAAATTGATTATACCTAAATAATGTAGGAATAGATATTTCCTTATAACGCCATAATTGATTATAAGCATCCTCTAACTTTACCTCTTCATTAGTAACTGTTTTTAATTCAATAACTACAAGTGGTATACCATTAACAAATATAATTATATCAGGTCTTTTCCGTTCAAATTCAATAATATTAAATTGATTAATAGCTTGAAAATGATTGTTATTAACATTAACAAAATCTATTAATTTAACATTTTTATACTGATAATTTCCATCAACATTAACTTCAATTGGAACTCCTTGTAATAAATATTTAGTAAATTCTCTATTATCTTCAATAACACTACTACAAGGTAAATTTTTAACAATTTTAATAGCCTCATATATTTGTGCATCTGTAAAAGAAGGATTAATAAAAGCCAAATCCCTAAATAAAGTCTCATCATTAAAAACACTATGATAATCTCTTTCTATTTCATATCCATTTTTACATTCATACCCTAATTTAGATAATAACTGCATCGTCATATCCTCTAGTTGTTCTTCATTAAACATTACACCACTTCCTACTTCATAATAGCTAACTAAAGTTATACGTTTATCTCGCCATCCATTAACTTTGGTAGCAAAATATTTCGTAATTCAGTTAATATCTCATTTTCTTCAACCAAGGCTAGCTGTTTATTTTCATTAACAGAAACTATTTCATTAAACGAATTAAGTGCTTCTTCATCTGGAACGATAACTTTTATATCCTTTATATTTTCTATTGTAATTTGCGGCTGGGCAGATCCCGTTGCATAAGAATAATATGGATTAAATAAAGAAAAATATTTTAAATAATAATACGCTGTGTACTAGATTGTAGGGGGTGAATAATTATAGTCCTTATAAACTTCT
>CANQYR010000024.1 GCA_947628125.1 uncultured Bacilli bacterium | reverse complement strand
TTGCCAAAAGGCATAGGTTATTCCTAGAGTTATTACTACTAATAATATTGCTGTTATTATTAATATGTCTTTTTTCTTATTTTTCATTTGACCAACTTCCTTACTATTATCTTGTGCTTTTTTTATTATTTCATACTTTGCATTGCATATTGTCTTGCAATTATATTATATAATTTATTAGGTTTACAGACAATTGGCTCTATAACCAATAGTACTTACAGTTATAATGTTTATTATTAATACTAAGTTTGTAGTTGATGTCTTGCAAAATGCAATGCATAAAACAAACATTAATTATCTTACAATTAGAATAGGAGTTGATAAAAATGGCATTTAGATTAAATGTAACTAAAAAGGAATCAGAAAATAAAACAATTCGTTTTCCTTTAATTTTAATAAAGCAAATTGAACACATTTTAGAAGGTAAAAATATTACTTTTTCTAGTTTTGTTATTCAAGCTTGCGAATACGCCGTGAAAGAAATTGAAGATGAAAAAAAGACCATTTGCTGATCTTTTTTTTAATTTATAGTTGGATCTATTTTGTGAAATAACTTTATTGATAAGTCATATAACTTTTTAAAAACATATAAGGAATCTAATACTAAAACAAAACCAATTAATAATGTTTGATAATTAAACTTACTTAAATTAAAGAAACTATATTGGAAAGTTATACAATAAATAAAACTAACAAGCATGATGGTAAATAATGTGCCTCTTAACAAACTAAAGGGTACACTTATTTTGTATAAAAATATTAACCCTGTTATACCAGTTAAATAAACGGCTAAAGTGCTTTGTAATTCATAAGATAAATTAAAGATGGCTGTAAAAGCGGTTATTAACATGACATTAAAAACAACTGTTAAAGCAGTTGGCAAGCTTCTGCTAATTATTTTTAAAAGAAAATTACCTTTAACTAAATCTTTGTTAGGCTCTAAAGCTAAAATAAAAGATGGGATGCCAATTGTAAAACTAGTAATTAAAGTAAGCTGAATAGGAACAAAAAAATATTTGGAACCAACAATAATACTAAAAATGATTAACAACATCGTATATATTGTTTTAACAAGTAATAGGGAGCTTGATCTTTCAATATTATTAATTGTCCTTCTTCCTTCAGCGACTATTTTAGGTAAAGAAGTAAAATTATCATTTAATAAAACTAACTGGGCAACGTTTCTTGCCGCATCGGTGGCACTTGCTATAGAAATGGCACAGTCACTTTCCTTTAACGCTAGAACATCATTTACGCCATCACCGGTCATGGCAACCGTGTGACCAGTTTTTTGATAAGCTTTGATAAGCGCTTGCTTTTGATTGGGCCTTACTCTACCAAAAACATTATAATCTTTTATTTTGGCTTCTAAATCTTGCTCATTTAAATCTTCTACATCAAGGCCTTTTAAATTTTCTAAACCTAACTTTTTGCCAATTTTTAAAACCGTTTTGACATTATCACCGGATATTATTTTAACCGCGACACCTTGTTTTTTAAAATAATCAAGAGTCTCTTTAGCTTCAACTCTTATTTCATCTTCTAATAAAATAATACCTAAAGGCTTTAAATTTTTCGGATTTTGACTGATTTTAGTTTTACCTTGAGCTAAAAGAAGGACCCGGTATTCATTTTGATAGTTGGTAATCATACTATATTTTGCTAAACGGTCTTTTTCTAATAAAATATCAGGAGCCCCTAGATAAAGTGGTTCATGATCTTTAAAAGTTATAGCGGAGTATTTACGGTCCGATGAAAAATCTAGGCTCTCTTTTTCCTCCCAATCATTAGTTTTAGAATAAGCTTTTTTTAAGGCACTTGTCGTTGCATTAACATCATTATTATGAGTTACAAAAGCGTTTAGTAATTCTTCTACTTCTTGTTTATCATTATCATCTAATAGGATAAGTTCTTTAACCGTCATCTTCCCTTTCGTTAAAGTTCCCGTTTTATCTAAGCAAATAACATCAACTCTTGCTAACGCTTCAATACAATATAACTGCTGAACTAAAACTTTGTATTTGGATAATCTAATTACACTTACAGCCATGACAGAACTAGTTAGTAAAACTAAACCTTCGGGGATCATCCCAATTAAGGCGGCAACGGTTGTAAAAATAGCTTGAGCAATATTGCCGTTTGTGTTGTTATATTGACTAAAGAACATAACAATACCAATAGGAATAATAATGTAAGAAATAATTTTTAAAATGTCTTCAAATGACTTCATAATAATGGAATTGGCTTTTTTTTGATATTTGGCTTCTTTAGATATTTGGGAAGCATAGTTATCTTTGCCAATATGTTCTACTTTAGCATAGCAACTGCCACTTACTAGAAAAGATCCGGATAAAAGCATATCCCCTTCTTTTTTACTAATGGCATCTGGTTCCCCAGTTAAAAAAGATTCGTTTGCCTCAGCAGAGCCATTTATAATTATGCAATCAGCAACTACTTGATGACCAGCTTTAAGTAATATTATATCATCTAAAACTAGTTCTTCTGATTGGCATTTTTTTTCCTCTTTATCTCTGATTACAATTATGTCTGTTTCATTAATTAAGGATAATTTATCAATTATTTTTTTAGAGATTATCTCTTCAATGATACTAATGATGGAATTTATAATAATAACGCCCATGAATAAACAATTTTTAAGACCATTTAAAAGTTCTTTATTAAATAAACCGGCTAAAAAAACGGCTAAACCTAAGGCAATGTTTAAAAAGTTAAAATAAGTAAAGAAGTTATCTTTGATAATTTTGCCAATGGTTTTGGTTTTTGGTCCATCATCAAAATTAACTAAATTGTTATTTATTCTATTTTCTACTTGCTCTTTAGTTAAACCCGTTTTATAATCTGGGCTAAATCTTTGTATATTCATAAAACACATCCTTAATTAGAATTATATCATGTAATTATAAGGAAGTTAATTTTTATTGGTCAATATCAAAAAAATTTTCCCAAGGATCTTTGTTTTTAATTCTTTTTAAGGCTTTGAAAATAGTAATTTCATTTGGTTTTATTTTATCTAGTTCTTCCCAAAAGATAGGCATAGATACAGCATTTGTTAAACGAAGCGAGTAAGGAGAGGCAACAGAGGCGCTTTTACTATTACGCATAAAGTCAATAAATATTTTGTTTTTTCTTTTATCTTTTCTTATACTTTGAGTATAAATATTGGGATCTTTTTTTTCCATAAGGCTAACAATGTCTTTAGAAAATTGTTTTAATTGTTCGGAGGTTTTAAAACTTTTTATAGGAACAAAAACATGGTAGCCTTTATTACCACTGGTTTTTAAAAAAGATACTAAGTTAAGTTGATCTAATATGCTTTTTAAGTCTTTAACGCCTTGTCTTAATTTTTTTAAGCTAACATTTTCACCGGGATCAAAGTCAAAAATCATTATATCCGGTTTAGTTATTTTACTACCTCTTATGTGGAATTCATAACCATTCATTTGAACTTCAAAGATAAGACCAGTGATGTTTTTAATAATATAGTAATCTTCTAATTGATTTTGTTTGTTTTTAATAAGAACTTTTTTAAGATTTTGATTGATGGGCTCGAAATGTTTTTTGAAAAAAATGTTTTGGTCATTTGGTTTTCTAACCGTTGTTATGATCCTATCTTCTAGGTAAGGAAGCATTTTAACGGCAACTTTTTGATAGTATTTAGCAATGTCTAATTTAGTATAATTTGGTAAAACGATTTTATCAGGGTTAGTTATTTCAACAGTTTCAATGATGTTTTTTTGTTTGGGTATTACATTATTGTTTAGTATTTCTTTTAGGGTGCGGCCAGTTTTAATGCTGGTTGTACATTTATTTAAGTTTTTTTTATTAGCGTACTCATCTTTTTCTTTAATAATAAGCCAGTTTTTTTCTTTTAAATGAATTAGTGACCAAGTTCCTTTTAGTCTTTTGCCATATAATGTGAATTTTAAAAGGTCTTTTTCTTTTTTGATAAGTTTATATTTACCGATGTCAAAGAGCATAACTACACCCGCGCCATACTCGCCTTTGGGTATAACACCTTCAAAGTTTTTATAGGATAAGGGATGATCTTCAACCATGATAGCTAAGCGTTTGTCTTTAGGGTTATAGGATAAGCCTTTGGGTACGGCCCAGCTTTTTAAGGCGCCATTTATTTCTAATCTTAAGTCGAAGTGATCTTTAGTAGCAAGATGGTGTTGAATGGCAAAATAGTTGTGGTTTTTTGTGCTTCTTTTTTGACCATATGGTTCAGTTGTTTTAGCAAAGTTTCTTTTTTGATTATACTTTTTTAAGCTCATAAATATTACCTCTTTTTTAGTGTGGGTAAACTTTTTATTTTTATGCAAAAGAAAAAAGATAACGTTGTTAATTATCTTTTACAATGGTATAACCAGCATCAGTTATAATTTGGCTTATGGTTTGTAAATTAGTTTTTGCCTCGTCATAAGATATTTTCGCTGTTTTTGTTTTAAAACTTACTTTAGCTTTAATTTGATTGTTATTTAAAAGGTTTTCGATTTTTTTGGCACAGCCATCACAGCCCATGCCATTAATTTTTAGACTTATTTTTGTCATTTTTTTCTAATTTAGCTAAAACGTTTTTCGTTACATCAACAGCTTTTACTCTTACCGTTTCTGTCATTTCTTCTAAAACAGGAGTGCCTTTTTTCTTAACATATTCGGCTAAGTCTTTAACATTTTTTTGAATTTCTTTGGATTTTTTCTTGGCAATTTCTAAAGCTTTTTCTTTATCTAAGTCTTGAAGAGCTTCTTCTATTTCTTCGGTTTTAGTAACGACATATTCTTTAACATCATCCATATCAATATCTTTAGCTTTTTTTGCTAGTTCATGTAATTTGGTTTTTAATTCTTCTCTGGTTTCAGATCCTTTTTTGGGAGCGAATAAAACACCTAAACCTAAACCTACTGCTACTGAGCCTAATACTGTACCTACTTTATTTTTTTTCATTTTATCAAATCCTTTCTATCTTTATTATACTATAGTTAAAATAAGAAAATTGCTTAAAAAGATGCTTTTTTACTTTTGATTGACATATTCTTGGAAGCTAATTAATATTCCCATGGATAGGAAGAAACCGGCTAAGATATCACTTAGGTAATGAACACCTAGATATATGCGGCTTAAACCAATTAGGATAATTAAAATACTTAATATTGTCGTTATTAAAATTTTTAATTTTTTATTTATTTTACTATGCCAGATGAAGATAATGATTGTTCCATAAAATATTAAGGATCCCATAGCATGACCACTTGGGCAGGAAAAGCCTTTTTCTGTTATATAGCTATTAACGTTGGGTCTTGGTCTTCTTATGATACGTTTTAAAATTTCGTTTAGTAATTGGTTGATTAGCATTTTTATTAGTAATAATAAGCCTTTATCTTTAGAAAGCAAGATAATTATTATTAAAAAGCCTATTAAGCATAAGGGACTAGCAAGAAACGTTATGCCTTTAAATATTTTAGTTACGTTATCATTTGCTATTATTTGGGTTAGGTTATAAAAGCTATTATCAATTGTTTTTGTTAAGCCTAACTTGATGAAAATTACCAAAATGATAAAAAGGCTAAAGAAAATTATAGCTAATTTTTTATTTTTTTTCATATTTCACCTTAAGTAAGTATATGTTATTCTTCTTCAAAGAATACCTGATACCATTTAATAAAGCAGTAAACATTCCATATTTTTCGGTAGTTATCTTTTTTATTTTCATAATGTTCATTTAACATATCGATTAGAATTTCTGTATCAAAATATTTATTAGCTATGTCAGTTTTAAAGGCTTTTAATATTTCATCGTAAACACTTTTTTCTTTCATCCATTCACGAATAGGAACGGGAAAACCTAATTTTTTCTTTTTATATGATTCATTTGGGATAACGCTTTTGGCAGCATCTCTTAAGGCAACTTTGGTATTTGCTTTGTTTACTTTATATTCATTAGGTAAGTGACTGGCGGTTTTAAATACTTCGATGTCGGTGAAAGGTACCCTGCCTTCAATGGAATTAGCCATGGTCATTCGATCAGCTTTTTGTAAAATGTCTTTCATTAGCCAGAAATGAATATCAATGGCTTGCATTTTAACTAAATTATTACAATGTTTAAATTCGTCAAAAACAGGTTTGGTTATTTCTTTGTTGGTTAATGTTACAGGGATTTTTAAAATTTTGTTTACTTCTTTTTCACTCCATATTTTATTGACGCCTATGTAGTGGTCTTCTAATTTTTGACCGCGTCTTACAAAGAAGTTAATTCCTCTTACAGGCGGCAAGAGTGAGGCAAGACGGCTAATTATATTTCTAATAAAGAATGGGATTTTATTGTACCATTTAAAGTCAACTTCTTCTCTATAGGAATTATAGCCGCCAAAGAATTCATCGGCTCCTTCCCCAGATAAGACGACTTTTACATCTTTACTTGCTAAGTTTGCCACAAAGTATAAGGAAACGATGGCTGGGTCACTAGCTGGTTCGTCCATGTGATATAAAATTTTGGGGATAATTTGCATATATTCATCTTTTTGGATTTTTTTAGATATGTTTTGGATGTGAAGTTTTTCGGTTAAGTCTTTAGCATATGATATTTCATCGTATCTAGGATTGTCATAGCCAACGGTGTAGGTTTTTGAAGGTTTAGCTAAGCAAACTATGTAAGATGAGTCGATGCCGCTTGATAAAAATGAACCTACTTCAACATCACTTATCATATGATATTTAACACTTTCAGCCATGGTGTTTTGAATTTCCACTAAGGTTTTATCATATTCTTGTTTGGTGATAGGAAATGATAAGGAAAAATATTTTTTTATTTCTAACTTATTGTTTTGATAGGTTAAGGTTGAACCGGCATCTAGGCGATTAACGTTTTTAAAAAATGTTTCGTTAGTTGGGGTAAAGCTAAATGACATATAAGCTGGTAATATTTTTTCGTTTAATTCTTTATGAAAAGATGGATGTTCTAAAAAGGCTTTTATTTCAGAGGCAAAAAGAAGCTCGTTTTTGGTTTGGTAGTAATAAAATGGTTTGATGCCAAAAGGATCTCTAGCGCAGAAGAGCTTTTTTTCTTTTTTATCCCATATAGCAAAGGCAAACATGCCTCTTAAATGTTTGGGTAAGTCTTCACCCCATTTTAAGTAGCCGGCTAGTAAAACTTCGGTATCACTGTTTGTTACAAAAGGATAATCGCTTAGTTCTTCTTTAAGGTCTTGATAGTTATATATTTCGCCATTAAATGTTACGATTAAATCGCCTTTTTTGGTTTTCATTGGTTGGGCCCCATTTTTTATATCGATGATTGATAATCTTCGATGGCCTAGGGCAACTAATTCATCAGTGTAATAGCCTTCTCCATCAGGGCCTCTATGGGCTAGGCGATCACACATTTTTTTTAGTATTGGTTCTTTTTCTTTTTCTTTACTTACAAATCCGGTTATTCCACACATATTTTCACCACTTTCATCTATTATGTTAATAACTTTCTTTCATTATACCTTAATTTGCGATTAATGACAAATTTACTTTACTTTTATCTTTGTCAATTTTATCGACATAGCAGGTTACTATTTGACCAACTTTTACAACGTCTAAGGGGTTTTTGACAAATTCTTTACTCATTTTAGAAATATGGACTAAGCCATCTTCTTTTAAACCAATGTCGATAAAGGCTCCAAAGCTCGCAACATTTCGAACGGTTCCTTTAAGTTTCATGCCTTCTTTTAAGTCATCAATGGTTAAGACATCACTTTTTAAAAGTACGTCATCTAGTTCTTCACGAAAATCCATGCCGGGGTTTTTTAGTTCTTTGATGATATCTGTTATGGTATATATATCACTAGAAAGGTCGGTTGCTAATTTTTTGATGTTTAAATTTTCTAGTTTTTCTTTGACTTTTAATGTGCCTATTTCATCGTTTTTAATATCTAATATGTTCATTATTTTTAAGGCGATTGGATAGCTTTCGGGATGAATTCTTGTTTTGTCTAGGGCATAGCCATCTAAAATTCTTAAAAAGCCAACAGCTTGTTCATATATTTTTGAAGTAAAGCCTGGAAGTTTTTTTATTTCTTCACGGCTTTGAAATGGTTTTTGAAGGCGAAAGTTTAATATTGAATCAATGGCTTTTTTATTTAAACCTGATATATATTTTAATAAGCTAGAACTAGCCGTGTTGATATTTACCCCTACTTCGTTAACTATTTTGCTAACAGTAAATTGTAAAGCACTTTTTAGTTCTTTTTGGTTTACATCATGTTGATATTCACCGACGCCTATGCTTTGGGGATCAATTTTGACTAATTCACTTAATGGATCTTGAATGCGTCTTCCAATTGATATGGCACTTCTTTTTTCGACAGTTAAATCTGGGAATTCTTCGATGGCTATTTTACTTGCTGAATAAACGGAGGCCCCAGCTTCACTTACAACGTTATATTTGACGTTGGTTCCTTTTATGCAAGTTGATATAAAATCTATGCTTTCTCTACTTGCTGTACCATTACCAATAGCGATGATGTCGATTTTATATTTGTCTATTAGTTCTTTGATTATTTCTTTACTTTTTTGTTTTTCGTTTTGTGGCTCATGAGGATAAATGGTTTTTATGTCTAAGACGTTACCATAATTATCTAAGGCCGCGAGTTTGCAACCGGTTCTATAAGCTGGGTCTAATCCTAGGACATTTTTGCCTTTAATTGGTTTGGTTAAAAGTAGGTTTTCTAAATTTTCTTGGAAGGTTTTGATAGCTTTTTCTTCCGCGTTTAATGTAAGTTCACTTCTTATTTCTCTTTCAACGCTTGGATATATTAATCTTTTTAGGGAATCTATTAAGGCTTCTTTTACTTCTTGGTTTACAAAAGAATTTGGATTTTTGATGATTTTATTATTTAAGTAATCTAATATTTTTTCTTTATCAAAATCAATGTTTATTTGTAATATTTTTTCTTTCTCGCCCCGATTCATCGCAAGTATTCGGTAGCCTTTAGCATATTTTATAGGTTCTTTAAAGTCGTAATACATTTGATAGACTTTTTTTTCATCATTGGCATTCTTTTTTAATTTACTTGTTACAAAACCATGGTGGTATATTTCATTTTTTATGTATCTACGGTAGTAGGCATTGTCACTTATCCATTCACTTATGATGTTTCTTGTACCTTCTAGGGCTTTTTCTAGGCTCATGTTATAGTTTTTAGCTAGTTCTTCTAAGGAGCCATTTAAGGGGAAAGACATGATTTTTTTGGCTAGTGGTTCTAGGCCTTGTTTAATCGCCATGGTGGCTTTGGTTTGCTTTTTTTCTTTAAATGGTCTATATAAGTCCTCTACTTCGCTTAGTTTTTCACAATTTAAGATAGCATTTTTTAATTCTTCGGTTAAAAGATCTTTTTCATCTATAAGGCGGATGATATCTTCTTTTCTTTTAGATAGGTTTTCTAAGTAAGTAAATTGTTTTTCTATTTCTCTTATTTGTTCTTCATTTAACTGTCCTGTTGCTTCTTTTCTATAACGGGCAATAAAAGGGATGGTCGCACCTTCTTTTAAAAGTTTTAAGACGGCATTTATTTGTTTAGTGGTAATGTTTAATCTTTTAGCTAGTACTTCTTCATTTTTCATTTTTTTACTCCTTCGTAGTATAGATTTTCATTTTTGTTTTGTTTGGCTAGGTAAATAAATATACCGATAGCAATTATAAAGAGAATAACGCTTATTATTTGGGCAACTTTAAAGCTTGATAACATTAGCGAGTCAGTTCGTAATGATTCGATGAAAAAACGGCCAATGCTGTACCACATTAGGTAAAAGGCAGTTTGAAAGCCATTTTTTATTTTAGGATTTTTCCTAATTAGGATAATTATTAAGGCGCCTAGTAAGCACCATAAAGATTCATAAAAAAAGGTAGGATGGTAGTATGTACCATTAATATTCATGCCTTCTATTATGAAGTTGGGAAGATGAAGTTTTTGTAAAAAGGCTTTAGAGACCATTTTGCCATGGGCTTCCATGTTAAAGAAGTTTCCCCATCTACCTATTGCTTGGCCAATAATGACAGGTAATGTGGCCATGTCAATTATTTTAATAAAGTTTAGGTGATGTTTTTTAGTGTATAAATAGATGGTTATGATACCACATATTAAGCCCCCATGAATAGCAAGGCCTCCTTCCCAGACTTTAAATATGGATAAAGGATCATTAGCATAGACTGACCAATTAAATATAACGTAGTATATTCTTGCGCCTAAAAAGGCAAAGATGATGGTCCAAAAGGCCATGTTAAATATTAAGTCTTTGGAATAGTTAAATTTTTTGCTTTCTAATATTAATAATGTAATTCCTAAAAAGACGGCTATTAAAAGGAAAAATGAATACCATTTTATTTCGAAACTACCTAGGGAAAACATAATTGGATTCATATGTTACCTCCTTTATAAGGATTATATCATATAAATTAGAAAAGAATAAGCTTGATTAATAAAACTTAACAAAGTATAATTTAGTAAAGGAGTATAATATGGAAGCAGTAAAACCATGGAATGAATTAAATTTTTCGATGATATCTGAGCTTTTGGATCAGAAGCAAGATGAATATATTTTCGAAAAAACAAATTATTTTTTTAATAATTTAATGAACAATTTAGTTTTAAAGAAGGAGGTTAAGAAAGCATTTTATTTATTAGAAGATAGTAAAACAAATGAGGAATATGTTTCCTATCATAATGATGTTTTAAATACTATTTTTATTAGGAAAAAAAGGCCTTTAGGGATTATGGATTTTTTTAAAGGTTCAACTAAGGAAATGGTATGGGAAAAAGGCAAGCAATGTTTTATTACGTTAGATAATAATCTTTTGCGAGTTGATGTTTTATATTCTTATATTGATGTTGATATGGTGACTAGTTTTTACCGGGCTGATGATATTTTAAAAAATGTAAGGCACTTACCTAATTATCTTTGGGAGCTTATTAGTAGTAATAATATTAGGCCTTTTATTACTATTACTTCTAAGGTTAGAGCTAATATAGATGGGTATCCTAAGGATCAAGTTATTTATTCTTTAAAAGATGGTGAGGAAGAATTAGTTTTGCATGCTCAAAAAATGAAGGATGTGGATTTTAATCCTTTTGATAATCATTTTTCAATTGTGGATACGGCTTTGAAGTTAGAAAAAGACTTAAATAGGCAAAGAAAATGGGGCTGTCGAGAAATTAGATAATTAATTTCTTGACAGTTTCTTTTTTTTATAAATAAGAAAAAAGCCTCGAAGCCATAAGACTTCAAGGCGAGTTTTGTGATACAATAATCTTGCTTAA
>CANQYR010000023.1 GCA_947628125.1 uncultured Bacilli bacterium | reverse complement strand
GGGGAAGTTTATGAGGATGATAATAAAATTCCTAAGGAGAAGTTTTTATGTAATCGGCCATGGTATCAAAGGTTACTTATTTTATCAGCGGGGGTTATTAATAATTTTTTGTTAGCACTTATTTTATTGTTTGTTATGTCTTTATTATGGCAAAGTCAGTTTGCGCTTAATGAGATTGAGTCGGTTAAACTTGATTCGGCGGCTTACAAATCGGGTATTAAAGATGGGGATGTGATAACGAAAATTAATGGCCATAATATTTCGAATTGGGATGTTGGGCAGATATATTTATATTATAAGACTGATAATAATACTTATAAGTTTAATGTTGTTCATAAAGATGGCAAAGAAGAGGTTATTGATGTAGTGCCTGATATTGTTAAGGATGATAATAATAATGAGACAAAGGTTTTTGGTATTCAGATGAAAACGGAAAGTAGCAAAGGTCTTTGGGCTAGTATTAAGTATGCTTTTGTAAAGTTTGGTAATGTTATTCATAGTATGGTTATAACGCTTGGTGGTTTGTTTAGTGGACAGTTATCGCTTAATAATTTATCTGGGCCTGTTGGTATTTATAAGGTAATTGATACGTCAATGCATGATGGTATAATGCAGCTTTTATATATAACCGCGTTTTTATGTATTAATGTAGGTTTTATTAATATTTTACCTTTCCCAGCTTTTGATGGTGGTCATATTTTCTTTATGATAATTGAGAAGATAAAGGGTAGTCCAATTAATGTGAAGTTTGAAAATACTTGTAATTTAGTTGGTTTTGCGTTGCTGATGCTTTTGATGATATATATAACAATTCAAGATATTTTGCATTTATTTTAAAAGGCTTATGCTCTTTTTTTTTATTTTTTTATATGGTATAATTTATTTGTGTTCTAGTAGCTTAGTGGATAGAGCGTTAGCCTCCGGAGCTAAAGGTCGTGAGTTCGAATCTCACCTAGAACACCATTTTTTTTATTTTAGGAGGATGTATGTTAATTAGAAGGGCTTTAGAAGATGATGTTTCAAGTTTAAATGCTTTATTTAACATGTTAATTGTGGATGAAAAGAAGTATGATGATAATGTTGATGAGACTTTTGTTGTTGATTGTTTTTATGAAAATTTTCTAGTTGAGGATGATAAAGTTCTTTTAGTTGCTTTAGATGATAAAAGGATAATTGGTTATTTATATGGTTATGTATTAGATGATGCAACTTATTTGCAAAAGGTTGGGGTGTTAGATGCGATTTATGTTCTTTCTTCTTACCGGGGCATGCATGTTGGAAGCTCGCTTTTAAAGAGTTTTAAAGATTGGCTTTTTAATTTAAATATTAATTTGGTGCAGGTAAGTGTATTTAAAGATAATTTTGAAGCACTTGGTTTATATGAAAAAAATGATTTTGCTGAGGTAAAGAAAACTTTAGTTTGTAAATTATAATTGACGTGGAAAAGTTATTTTAGGATAATAAAGATAATAGGAGGATTTTTTATGTACGATATAATTATTGTGGGCGCGGGACCTAGTGGTTTGACGGCGGCTTTGTATGCTTTAAGGGCAAATAAGAAAGTTTTGGTTTTAGAGTCTAAAAGTTATGGGGGTCAGATATTAAATGCTAGTAAGGTGGAAAATTATCCGGGGATAAAGTCTATTAGTGGGTATGATTATGCAACGGCTTTATTTAATCAGGTTAAGGATTTAGGGCTTGAGTATAAGTTAGAGACGGTCTTAAAGGTAACTAGTGATAGAAAGGTTTATACTGATGAGAATTGTTATGAGGCTTTGGCGGTTATTTTAGCTACGGGGGCGGTAAATAGGAAGTTAAAGCTATTAAATGAAGATGAGTTAATAGGTAAGGGCATTTCTTATTGTGCTAGTTGTGATGGCATGTTTTACAAAGAAAAGATAGTTGGTGTTTTAGGTGGTGGTAATAGTGCTTTGGAAGATGCAATGTATTTGTCTTCTTTAGCGTCTTTAGTTTATGTTATTCATAGACGTAGCGAGTTTCGAGGTGAGCCTTATTTAGTTAGTCAGTTAAAGAAAAAGGATAATGTTAAGTTTTTGCTTAATAAGACGGTGGAAAAGCTTAATGGGAAGGATAAGTTAGAGAGTGTAACTTTAAAGGAAAATGAGACTTTAGAGGATATTGCACTTGATGGGCTATTTATCGCGGTTGGGCAGGAGCCTCGTAATGAGATTTTTAATAATGTTGTTGATTTGGATGATAAGGGTTATATTATTAGTGAAGATGGTGTGCATACGAAAACGAAAGGTATTTATGTGGCAGGTGATGCTAGGGTAAAGGTTTTAAGACAGCTTACAACGGCGGTTAGTGATGGTTCTATTGCCTCAACTACGGCAATTAGGGAAATGGCTTTGTTAAAGGAGTTAAGTGATGGAAGAAAGTAAGATTGATGATCTTTTTAATGATTCAAATACTGTTTATTTTTTTGATGTTGATGGTGTTTTAGCGCCTATTTGTTATGGAAAGTATAATCATTATTATTATGATGATGAAGCGTGGAGTAAGTTTGTTTTGGAAAATGATGGTTATGCTAATGTTTTACCAATAAAGAAGATGCAGATGTTTATTAATAAGCGGGATAAGAATTTGATTTATGTGATAACGAAGGTGATGAATGATAAAGAGTTAGAGGAAAAAGTGCGGTTTTTGGTAAAAAATTATAATATTATTCCTTCGCATATTTATGGCGTTTGTAGTAATAATGATAAGCTTATGGTTATGAAAAAAATTCGCAAGGAGTATGCGAATTTAGATGATAAAAATTTTGTTTTGATTGATGATACGGTGGATGTGTTAAATTATGTTATGGAAAATTCTTCTTTTGCGACGGTTCATATTAGTAGCTTTTTATAGCTTTTTTTTATTCTAGGTAAAAAGCATAGTATTCATCGAATGTTATTTGTTCTTCATGCATAGCCTTAGCTATTTCTTTGCCTACGTAACGCCAGTGCCATGATTCAGGTTCATAGCCAGTTATGTAGGTTTTATTTTCGGGGTAGCGTTCAATAAAGCCATATTTATAGGCGTTTTCTTGGAGCCATTTATAAGCATTTGATTCTTTAAATTCGGTGCTTGATGGCTCTTTTATACTGGTCATGTCAACGACAAGGCCGGTTTGGTGTTCGGAGTTACCGGGTCTAGCGGCTGTTTCGTCGGCTTTTCTTTCGCCTTGGGTTTCTTTGCGGTAGTCATATATTTCTTTTTGTTCTTCATAGGTGCGGTAACTAGATGTTACCATAAGGTAGTATCCTTCTTTATTTGCGCTTTGCCATAGGTCTTGAAAAGCATCATAGGCATAGTCTATTAGTTTGTTTTCGCCTTCTGTTCCATATGAGTAGTCTAAGGAGATGTTTTTTAGGTTTTTTGGAGCGTAGTTTTCATTTAGGGCATAGAATTTGTTGACGAGCATTTTTTCGTTTTTGTTTATATCGGTTTCTAGTTTTTCTGTGTACCATTTTTCATTTGCGTGGGTGTTAACCATGGCGATGATGTCTTTTAGTTCTTCATCTTCTTGTTTTTGCCAAAAGTCTAGGTATTTTTCTAGGTTTTTGGCTAGGAAGTATTTTTCGTTTATGATGGAAATTATTTTCGGGTTATATTCATTATTTAGGATGTAGTCTATGGCATCATTTGCTTTGGTGGTAATTAGATTTACTTCATCGTTGTTGTAACCTTTTTGCAGAAGGTGGTAGGTATTTGTTTGGTGGTATTTATAGGTTTTATAGCATTTAACACCTATTATGGTAAATATTATTAAAGCTATTATGATGATGATATATCTTTGAGCTTGTTTTTTTAGTTTTAGTCTTTTCTTTTGCATATTATTGTTCCTCTTTTCTTGAAATTATTTGGTTATTTTTTAAAGTTTTTCTTGCAAGTTTTTGTCGAATATTGTATGATTTAGTTAGAATAGATTGAAGGTAGATAAAGTGAGTAGTGAAAATATTTTAAGAATTTGTCCACATTTTCAGAAAATTGTTAATTTTAATTATCAAAAGGATGATATGATAACGAAAAAATTAATTTATATATATAGGGATTTTATTAGTAAGGCTAATTATAGTAATGCTACGGATGTTAAGATGGTTAGGGAACTAGATGTTGTTTTAGATAAGTATTTGGATGATTATTTGTTTCGTAAGGAGTTAAAAAGTGAGATTGTAAATATTAGGATTAAGCGTTCGTGTTCTGATATTCTGCGGGCGATTATTGAGAATATTTTAAAGATATTTGATCAGTATTTATATAATACAACGAGGATTATTAATATTGCTAGGTGGATTTAAAAAAGATTTTCTGTTTGAAGAAAATTTTTTTTTTATTAAAATATTAATACGGCTACACCACAAGCAATTAGGATAACTATGATTATTATTTCTATGATGATAATAACGTCTTTTATTTTGATTCTTTTTTTGACTTTGTCTATTTCTTGTTCGTAGTTTTCAATTATTTCTTTTTCTTGCATTTTTATCTATCCTTTCATTTTAATTATTATATCATGAGTTAAGCTGATTTTAAAATTAATTTGTTTTAAGAATGTCGATAAAATGTTAATTATTTAGGATGATATAATGGTTTGTTTTGGTTATTTTTCATAAGCTATAAATAGTTTATAGGAGGGCTTTATGGAACAAATAACATTAGGTAGTATTGCTAGTTTTATTAGTTTACTGGCTGTTTTTGTGGGAGCGATTGCAGGATTAATTAAGTTTTATCGGTTTTCGATTGCTAAAATTTTAGAGCCTTTGAATAAGAAGGTAGATAAGTTAGAAAAACTAGCTAATACTAATTTAAAAAATTTGGAATTGACGACGATTAAAACGGATTTGGTTGATTTTATTAATGATGTTGAGCAAGGTGAGGAAAAGTCAGCAATTCAAAAGATGAGTGCTTATGAGCTTTATGATCGTTATACGTGTTTAGGTGGGAATTCTTATGTTCATGATCGCTGGGAAAAGCTTAGGAGGGAGGGTAAGCTTTGATGGATGTTTCGTATGTGCTTATTATTGTTTTAGTTTCTTATGTTTTAGGTGCTTTGACGAAGTTAAAGTGGGAGGTAATTCCTAATCGTTTTATTCCGCTTCAAAATGTGATAGTTGGTTTTTTAAGTGCTTTTATTTGTTATTTTTTTAAGATTGAAGCTAATTTATTACAGGCTATTGTTTTATGTTTAATGGCTTCGATGGCTTCTGGGGGAACTGCAGATTTAGTTAGTAAGTTAAAAAAAGGTGAGTGATTGCCTTTTTTAATTATAAAAAAAACTAGATATACAATCTAGTAATAATCATTATTGGTAGCAAGAGAGGGACTCGAACCCCCAACATTCCGGGTATGAACCGGACATTCTAGCCAGTTGAATTATCTTGCCATGAAATGTAAGCAATATAATAATAGCATATTTATTTAAGGTTGGCAATATTATTTTTGTTTTAAAATTTTATTTGTTATATAAAAATTATGCAAATTATACTTTCAAATCTGTCAAAATATGATAAAATATTTAATAGGGATAAGGAGGGACCTTATGAGTAGTGAAATGATCGTTATTTTAGGTATAGCTGCTTATATTTTAACAATTATCGCGATTATTGTGGCCCTTAATTTTTTGGCTAAGAAGGAAAAAAATACGTATCATAAGCAAATTGTTGACTTGGAAAGAGAAAAGAATTTAATTATTTCTGGGGCAATTATGAGTGAGCTTAATAAGGTTGAACCTTTAGTTAATAATGATGCGATGAAAAAGACGTTTGATAATTTTGTGCAGCGTTTTAATGATATAAAGGAAAAAGATGTGGCCAAGATAACTGATGATTTAGTTATGATTGAAGAGTTATATAGTAATAAGGATTATAAAAAATTGGAAAAAAAATTAAATGAGGTTGAGTTAGATATTTATTATGCTAAGACAAGGTCTAATTTTTTATTAGAGGAGATTAAGGAAATAACTTTAAGTGAGGAGCGTAATAGAGAGACTATAACGAAGTTAAAGGCTAGTTATCGGGAGATTTTAAGAAAGTATCATGATCATAAGCAAGATTATGCTTTGATTAGTGGGCCTATTGAGTTACAGTTTGAGAATGTTGATAAGTTTTTTTCCGCTTTTGAGGTTTCGATGGAAAAGAATGCTTATCAGGAGGTAGGAAAAATTGTTAAGGCGATTGATGATTTGGTTGGTAATTTAAAGCTGGTTATTGAAGAGGCTCCGATGATTATTTCTTTGGGTAAGAGTGTTATACCAAAAAAGATTGAGGATATTAAGGCTATTTTTTTAAAGATGCAGAAGAATGGTTATAATTTAGATTATTTGAATTTGGATTATAATATAACGGAGTCTAATAAGAAGATAGCAGATATTTTTCAAAGGCTTAATGTTTTAAATATTGAGGATTCCATTTTTGAACTTAAGACGATGGTTGATTATTTTGATTCTATTTATCAGGATTTTGATAAGGAAAGGATTAGCAAAAAGATTTTTGAGGATTATTCAAGGAGTATTTTGATTAAGATTACGAAGTTAATTAAGATTAATAATACGTTAATTAAGAAGCTTAAGGATATTAAGTATAGTTATGATTTGACTGATGAAGAGGTAGAGGTTGTTTTTGAAATAAAAAATGAGCTTTTAGCAAGTAGGAAATCTTATGAGGAGATTATTGAAAATCACCGGGCTAAAAAAGCTAGCTATTCGCATTTAACTAAAGAGATGGAGATGCTTAATTTAAAGGTAGGTAAGTCTGAAGAAAAACTAGATGTGGCTTTAAGGACTTTAGGAAGTTTGAAGGAAGATGAGCTTAGAGCTAGGGAACAGTTAGATGAGATGAAGCGGATTTTGAATCAAGCTAAAAGTCAGATGCGGTCATTTAAGCTTCCTGTTATTCCGGATCATTATTTTGTTGAGTTAAGTGAGGCTACGGAAGCTATTACTATTTTGGTTGAGGAGTTAGAGAAAAGTCCTATTTCGATTAAGGCTTTGAATATTAGGGTTGATACGGCAAGGGATTTAGTTTTGAAGGTTTATAATACAACAAAGGAAGTTGTTAAGACAGCAAGAATGGCTGAGATGAGTATTGTTTATGGTAATCGGTATCGGCCTGTTAAGGAAGAGGTTAATATTGCTTTATCTAAGGCTGAGGGTTATTTTTATCGTGGTGAGTTTAAGAAGTCTTTGGAAAGTGCGATAAATGCGATTAATGTTATTGAGCCAGGTATTTATAAGAAGTTATTAAATGAGTATCAAGATTAGGAAGGTTTTTTATGAAGCAAAAAGTAATGATTGATTTGGATGAAACGATTGTTATGGATGGATATTTGAAGGCGGTTAATGATTATAAGCATACTAATTATGTGGCTTCGGATATTGATACATATTATGTTGAGGATATCTTGGGGGATGAGAAGGAAAAGTTTTTAGATTATTTTTATGAGCATATTAATATTTATAGTGGGATTGAGACTTTAGAAGGGGCACTTGATACGATTAGGGATTTGTGTAAGGTTTATGATGTTTATATTTGTGCGGCTTTTGTGGATCCAAGAAGGGTTTTAGAGAGTAAAGTTATGGCTATGTATAAGTATGAGTGGATTGTTAAAAATATGCCGTTTATTGAGCCTAAAAAGATAATATTAGGTGGATCAAAGGATATTATTATGTGTGATATTAAGATTGATGATAAGGTTGCTAATTTGAAAAGTGGTTATGGCAAGGTGAAGCTTCTTTTGGATCATAAGCACAATCAAAAGTATAGTTTTG
The DNA here is from genome assembly GCA_947628125.1 of uncultured Bacilli bacterium. Lineage (GTDB taxonomy): Bacteria > Bacillota_I > Bacilli_A > RF39 > UBA660 > Ventrenecus. The sequence goes on along the minus strand of CANQYR010000023.1, from coordinate 3,912 downwards.
AGGATCTTAATAGTTTGGGTATTAGAAGAGTATATAATTGGGAGCAGATTCGATCAATTTTATTAGAAGGCGAGGGGAACTTATGATTTATTTGGATTATAGTGCGACAACACCGGTTAGTTATGATGTTTTAGAGTCTTATATAAGGGCAACTAAAGATTTTATGGGTAATCCTAATTCTTTGCACGGTTTGGGTGTTAAAAGTAAGACTTTGATGGGAAGTGCGATAAAGCAAATAAGTGATATTTTTCATGTTTTGGAAAGTGAAATAATTTTTACATCCGGGGCGACGGAGTCTAATAATTTGGCTTTGATTGGTACTTGTCTTGCTAATATGAAGCATGGTAATCATGTTATTGTTTCTAAGCTTGAGCATCCATCTATTTATAAGATTTGTGATTATTTGGAGACGATTGGGTTTGAGATTAGTTATGTTAATAATACGGCGGAGGGTTTGATTGATTTTGATGATTTAAAAAGTAAGATGCGTCTTGATACGATTTTGGTTAGTATTTGTGCGGTTAATAGTGAGACAGGGGCTAGGCAGCCTTTGAAGATGATTAGGCAGATTATTAAGAAAGAAAATAGTTCAACTTTGTTTCATAGTGATATGACGCAGGCACTTGGGAAGGTATCAGTTAGTTTTCATGATGTAGATTTGGCTAGTTGTTCTTCACATAAGATTTATGGTCCGAAAGGGATTGGGCTTTTGTATAAAAGTGAAAGGGCAAAGATGAAGCCACTTTTATATGGAAGTGGGCCTTTTATGTATCATCCTGGGACGCCTAGTGTTCCGCTTATTGTGGCGTTTTCTAAGGCTATTAGGTTAGCGATGAGTGATGTTGATAAAAGGGAGAATTTTGTTAGGCGGTTAAATGATTTGATTGTTGATGATTTGAAGAAGTTAGATGGTGTTACTATTAATCAGACAAAGATATGTATTCCGCATATTTTGAATGTTAGTTTAAAAAATATTAAGCCTGAGACGTTTATTCATGCGATGGAGGAGTATGAGATTTATATTGGTACTAACAGTGCGTGTGCAAGTAATGAGCTTTCAACGGCTATTATGGCTATTTATAATGACCGGCAAAGGGCAATGAGTAGTATTAGGATAAGTTTATCATATTTGACGACAACGGATGAGGTTTATAAGTTTTTATCTTGTTTTAAGAAGGTTTATCAAAAGTTAAGTGGTTTAGCTTATGATTGATCTATATTTTTAAGTTTTTCTAGTTCTTCGTCGATTCTTTTGATGGCTTTTTGAAGGGATTGGATTTTGTCATCGTCATCGTTATTTTGGTTTTGGTTAGCTTCATTTATGGCGACTTGGGCGGCATTGGTTAGTAGATAATCGCCTAGAAGGATGATCCAGTTGCCGATGGAGTTTTGTTCAAGGGTGTTTAGTTCTTCGCATAAGATGGTGCCAATGATGACGGCTGACCAAGAGAAAACGGTGGGATTGACGTTTGAAAATAGGTTTTTCAAAAAATACAACCCCCTTTATAAAAATATATGAAAAAACGAGTTTAATTAAAAACTCATTTTTTTTGTTCATTTTTATCTTTCATTAGATCATTAATGTTACATAGTTTTCGATATATCATGAGTATTAGTAATGAACCTTCAAAGATTACTCTTACTATTAAGTTACCTATTGCTAAGAATAGTAAGAATGCTATTAAGCTTTCTTTTAGGAGGCTAAATGATATAATGGTGATAAAAAGGGCAACGATTAGGTAGCAAATTTTTAAAATTGCTTCTAAGCTTATGGTTGTAAAACTAAGGAAGTCGTAGATTTTTTTAGTAAAGCCGGTATAGTTTTTAGAGTTGTTAGGGTTTAGAAAAGTAAAGTATAAAACTATGCCACCACATACCGCTACTAAAAGGCTAATTATTGTCCATACATCAGAATTAGAACTGGTTGTTACAAATTCTGTTCCATACGTACCATAACGCATAACTTATTCTCCTTTCTTTTTAATGATACCAAAAAAGTTTTTGAAAAACAATATTTTATCATTTAAAAAAATGGCTTTGGGCCATTTATAGGTAACGTTTTAGATTTTCGACGCTGTCTTCTTGCATGGTGGTGTATTCTTCTATTAATTCTTGGACATCTTTATCTACTTTTTTGTTGTTTAAGAGTTTTCTTCCTTCGATGATGCCCATGTTGGTTCCTTGCATTAATAGTTCAGCAATTTTGGAGTTGCTGGTGTCAGTAAAGGTTTTCATTTCAATACCATACCAGGTCATAGCTTTGTTCATGGCTGATGTTTCTTTGGGGCTATCGTTATGGTCATATTTTACGTATACTTTACGGATTTTGCTTTCGATGTCTTTATATTTTTCGTATTGGACTTTTAGGTCTTCTTTGAAGTTTTGGTCTTCTACTTTGTCTAATATAAAGTGAATCGCATCCATTCCCATGCAAGCGCCTTTGCTTAGTTCATCTAATGCGTTGATGTTTTCTTCCATAATTTTCCTCCTATTTTTATATTGGTTGGTTATTAAAAAAATATACAATAAAATGAATTGGTTCTTTACTTTTTTTATTATGTATGGTAAAACTTTAGTAGGCCGATTTAGTACAGTGGTAGTACACATGCATGGTAAGCATGAGAGATCAGTTCAATTCTGTTAATCGGCACCATATGGAATTTAGCCCTTTATTTAAAGGGTTTTTGTTTTACTCTGATCTTGTTCTGGTCTTGTTTTATGTTTTTTACATTTTATTTACGTGTAAAATTTGTTGTTTTTTTATTAATTACTTTACACTATAGTTTAACTGTGACAAAGTAATTTAAATATGATATTTAATACTACAAGTACGGTATTTAAAATATTGGCTGGTATTGTATTTTCTCTGGCTTTTGTTTGTTTTTGTATGTTGATGGAAGATTTAACTCCAATTGTTGTTGTTTCTTTATTACTTTTTTTGTTTTCAGGTTTAATATTTATAGCAATAGCTGAATTATTTCAAATATTGCATGATATTAGACGAAAGCTATATGAAAAAAAATAGTTATGGAATGAGATAATCATTTTTATCAAAAAGGAATGCTTTAAATATTAGATGAACTTGTTTGTTAGTTCGTCTTTTTTTATAAGATGAATTATTTTAGTTATTATGGTAAAATGATGAGTAAGGAAGTTGGGATATGATGAATGAAGATACTTTGGATTTTGCTAAGCAGTCAGATGTGGAAAAGATAATAAAAAGTGAATATTTAAAGGAAAATATTAAGTTTCAATTGCATAAGGGAAAGATTTTGTTTAGTGATTTGTTAAAGATTGAAGAGATTACTCTTAATGCATGTACTTTAAGTGGTAAAATGGTTAAGGTATATTTTGAAGATATTAAGTTATTTCCTAATTTAAAGATAATTAATATTTTAAATTGTCAAATAACAAGAGAAAATATTTCTTTTTTTGGCGATATTGAGGAAGTTGTTTTGGAAGATTGTGTGATTGATAGTTTAGATAATTTAAACAGTAAAAAGGTTTCTTTGGTAGGTTGTGTTGTTAATTGTGATTTTAATTTTAATAAGGATATTGAAGAGTTTTGTATTATAAATACTAATTGTAATTCTTTTTTGTTTTTAAAGGATAAGCCTAATTTAAAAAAACTTATTATTAAAAATGTTAAAAATTTTACGATGGAAAAGATTAATTTTAAAATGCCAATAAAATATTTGTCAATTGAGGATGCAGATATAGATTATAATATTTTAAAAAATTTTGAAGATTTAAAAACGGTTTCTATTGATAAAATAGGAAGTGATGATGTCAATGAATGTTGCAGAATATTAAAAGAAATGGGATATGATGTATTATTTAATGATATGTATAAAGCATAAATTTAAGTCAAGGAAGCGTCAAGCTTCTTTTTAAATTATTGCTTTAGGGGGG
>CANQYR010000022.1 GCA_947628125.1 uncultured Bacilli bacterium | reverse complement strand
AAAATTTGCTTAGCAGATTTTCCTTTTTTGTATACAAATTTCCTTAAAATAGCCAAAATTTGCTTTTTTTCATATTTGTGTAAACTTTACACATAAAAAAATCTACAAAAAATTATTTCTGTAGATTTTTATAATTCATTTGATAGTTTATTTATTTCTATACTAACATCAATCATCATATATACCACCAAATAAAATATTATTGTAATAAAGTAAATATTCTCCCATCATTAATTTACAAGTAATGTTATTTAATAAATTTAATTGTTCCAATACAAAATCTTTATACTCTTTTGTTGTAGCCATATCATCACACTCCTAAATTCTTATTTAATTTTTTTATAAGTTCTTTTTTTCTTTCATTAACAGAAACGTTATGAGAATGACTATATAAACTAATCATATTAGCACATATACTAATACCATATAATGCTTTTTGTACAAATTCTACAATATAGGTGTAAAGACATAATTTAAATAACCAAACTCATTATTGAATACTGTCAAAACTAAAGTAATAGCGCCAATCATATTATATTTGTTAAATTTTTTATCTTTTTTAATTTGCTGATTCGATTCATATTCAACTAAATTATTAATAGTTTCCCTCAAATCTAACAATTCTTCTTTTGTCATCTTTCTGTCATTTAACAATTCTTGGATAGTACAATTAAGCTCATTTGTCTGTTACTTTCATTTTTTCTGCTAATTGTTCTTGTGTCATATTTTTTTCTTTACGAGGTTTAGCAATAAATTTTCCAATTTTTTCTTGATCCATAGTTTTTGCTCCTTTCATAAATAATTATATAACTGCTATATAATAATAAACAGGACACAAAGCGAGAGTTCGGCAAATTACTATTTGTTTCATTAAATATTATATCAGAAAAAAAGCAAATCTCATATATAGTTTGCTTATATCTATAGCTAGGCATTTTTTACTTCTATTTCTGTTAGCTATACTTGCCTTTCTATTTGCCTCTTTTCGAACTTGTCGAAAATTCTGACATGTTGAATTTTTTTCTAATTCCCCCTCTAAATATATATTATTTATATGTTCAACAGTATTTGTTCTTGAAGTTTTAAAAAGCAATGCCATTTGTTTAACAGTTTCATTTTCCAATTTTAGCTTCTCCATCATCAGATTGATAAATTATTATATTACTAGAATCATCTTTGTTCTTTATTTATACACCTCCTTAAATTTAAAAGATGTCAACAATTTATAATATCGCGACATCCTTTATTTTATATTACTTTTTTGATTTTTTGGTTGACAAAATCTAAATTAGATTAAATTTTTTATTAATTAATTTTCTAAAACCCTTTATTTACCTCATTTTCCACAACAGTTTTTATACTTTTTTCCACTGCCGCAGCTGCAAGGATCATTACGACCAATTTTTCTTTCTTTTACTATTGGCTTACGTGATTCTTTTTCTTTATGATCATTGGCATTACCTTTTATTGTTTGCTTCATTTCCGTATTTTGCTCAATATTTGCTTTCAATAAAAATTGGGCAATGCTTTCATCAATTTTATTTAACAATTGTTCAAAAGTATCATAACCTTCCATAGTATAAGCTTGAAGAGGATTAGCTTGAGCATATTGCCTTAAGAAAATTCCTTCTTTTAAAGCTTCCATAGCATTTAAATGTTCAACCCATAAAGAATCGATTATCCTTAATGATATAGCTCTTTCAAATTCTTCAAAATTAGGAGCATCTTTGATTTTTTCTTCATAGTCATTATTTAATCTTTCGGTTAAATATTCAATAGTTTTACCTTCATCCAAATCTTTTATTTCATCAACTTTTAATTTTTCCGTTTTCATAAAGTTGGTATTCATATACTCAATAATTTCATTTTGATCATTCTCAGTTAAATAACCTTCAGGCTCAATATGGGCAGTTACTAAATCTTCAATGGTATTTCTAAATGTTTCTTTAATACTATCATGAATACTTTCATTGTCGATAATTTCATTTCTTTGTTCATAAATAATACGTCTTTGTTCATTAACGACATTATCATAATCAAGTAAATTCTTACGCATATCAAAGTTATTGCCTTCAACTTTTTTCTGAGCTTGCTCAATAGATTTGCTTAACCTTTTAGAACGAATACTTTGAGTTCCAGTCATTCCTAAAGCTTCAATAATAGCTTTTACTCGGTCAGTACCAAATCTTCGCATTAAGTCATCTTCAAAGGATACAAAGAATTGACTAGTACCAGGATCGCCTTGTCTTCCTGAACGACCACGAAGCTGATTATCAATACGACGTGATTCATGACGTTCTGTTCCTATTACATATAAGCCTCCTAATTCGGCTACACCTTTACCTAACTTAATATCCGTACCACGACCAGCCATATTAGTGGCAATGGTAATGGCATTTTTTTCACCAGCTTTAGCGATTATTTCGGCTTCACGAGCTTGATTTGTTGCATTTAAAACTTCATGCTTTAAGCCTTCTTTTTTAAGCATGGCACTTAAACGTTCATTATTTTCAACTGATATAGTACCAACTAAGATAGGTTGACCAGTTTTATGAATTTCTTTAATAACGTTTACAACCGCTTCATATTTACCTTTTTCATTAGAATAAAGCAAATCTGGTAAGTCTTGTCTAATTACTGGTTTATTAGTTGGTATTTGGATAACATACATGTTATATATATTTCTAAATTCTTCTTCTTCGGTTTTAGCAGTTCCGGTCATTCCGGCTAGTTTGTTGTACATTCTAAATAAATTTTGGAATGTAATTGTTGCCATGGTTTGAGTTTCTTCGTTTATTTTAACTCTTTCTTTAGCTTCAATGGCTTGATGCAATCCTTCAGAATATTGTCTACCAAGCATTAAACGACCCGTAAAAGGATCAACTATTACTACTTCCCCATTATTAACAACATAATCAACATCTTTTTTAAAGCCAAAATTAGCTTTTAAAGCATTGTTGATATGGTGAACTAAAACAGAGTTACCAAATTCATATAAATTATCTAAGTGGAAATGTTTTTCCAATTTTTCGGCACCTATTTCAGTTATCGAAACATTTTTAGTTTTAGCATCTAAAGTATAGTCTTCGTTTTCTTTAAAGTTTACTACTGCATCATTAGCTTCTTGATATAAATTGCGGGCATTTTGCTTACCACCAGATATTATTAATGGAGTCCTAGCTTCATCAATTAAAATTGAGTCAACTTCATCTACGATGCAGAAGTTTAACATTCTTTGAACACGATCTGTTTTTCTAACAACCATATTGTCTCTTAAGTAATCAAAGCCTATTTCATTATTAGTTGAGTATAATACGTCACAATCATAGGCAGCTTTCTTTTCCATAGGGTTTAATTCCCGCAAATTCAAACCAACGGTCAAGCCTAAAAATTTAAATATACTTCCCATCCATTCTGAGTCTCTTTTGGCTAAGAATTCATTTACGGTTACTATATGAACACCATTACCGGTTAAGGCATTTAAATAAGTTGGCATAATGGCGGTTAAGGTTTTGCCTTCACCAGTTTTCATTTCAGCAATGTTACCATAATGAATAGCAAGACCACCTAGTATTTGAACATAGTAAGCTTTTTCGCCAATTACTCTATAGGCAGCTTCTCTTATCGTAGCAAAAGCTTCAACTTTAATATCTTCTAAAGTTTCATTATTAGCTAATCTTTCTTTAAATTCTACCGTTTTGTTTTTCAATTCTTCATCAGTTAATTTGGCCATAGTAGGCTCTAAAGCAACTATTTCATCTGCTATTTTTTCAAATCTTTTTAATTCTTTATATTCTGAGTCTATTAGTTTTCTAAATAATCCCATAAATATTACCTCCGTAATCTTTATTTTATCATATTATTTTTAAAAAAAATATGCTTTCTTTTGTTTTTAAGTGTTTTTTTCAAGAAAAAAGACCTTTCGGGCCTTTTAGTCTCCAGCAATAATGCCGTAGGAACCATCTTTTCTTTTATATAGAACAGATATTTGATCAGTATCATTATTTTTAAAGAAGTAAAAATCATGATCAAGAAGTTCCATTTGTAAGACGGCTTCTTCTTCAGATATTGGTTTTAGTTCAACATGTTTTCTTTTAACAATACCATTATTGTTTTCCTCTTCTACTTCTTCATTTAACATTACATTTTTTAAAACGTCTTTAAATTGTTTTTTTAATCTAGTTTTGTTTTTGCGAATTTGTCTTTCTAATTTGTCAGATACTAAGTCAATGGCTGCATATAAGTCGGCATGCGCTTCTTCAGCTCGTAATGTAAATTTTTGCGTTGGTACAGTAACTTCAATTATTTCTTTACCATTTCTTACTCTTACAACAACATAACCTTTTATTTCTTCAGGACTTTCGAAATAACGGTCTAATTTCCCCAATTTTTCTTCAATGTAACTTTTAATGCTTTCAGTTACTTTCATCTTGTCACCGCGAATGTCTATTCTCATTTTTTCACCTTCCTATAGTTATTGTATCAAATTGTAAGGATAAAGTCTATTTTAAGATGAAAAAAACTACTATTGTTAGCAGTTTTCTTAGTTGAGTGAAGGAACGATTTCTTCTACATCTAATGCTTGTAGTCCCTTAGCTGTCTCAATCATTTTAAAGTCGACTAGTTCACCTTCATGAAGAGTTTTGTAACCATCTTTTTTGATAGCCGAATAATGAACAAAGATGTCTTCTAAGTCGCCATATTCGATAAACCCGTAGCCTTTGGCATTGTTGAACCATTTGACTTTGCCTCTTACCATGTCTAGACTCCCTTCCTATTACATTTTTACTGCTATACAACATCATGAAAGCTTTTACCCAAAGCTTTGACGACAGCACTATTTTAATACTTGAATTTTAAATTTATGTGAAATATGTCTTAAATGTTATTTTTTACGTCTTAAATTACAGTTTTATAACTATGAATAGCACATTTAGCATTTAAAACACTACAAAAGGCATTTCATTTTCACTTTTATTTTTAGCATTTTTTTAGTGCTATACTTTACTAAAGTCTTATAAGGAAAGGAGCGATATGAAAAAGAAGTTTATTTCATGGGCTATTTTACAGATTGAGGCAAAACGCAAATTAAGTGATTTAGAAAGAAAAAAGATAAAATATGGTTTAGAAGGATTTTATAACCTTATTACGAAGTTAATTGTCGTAGTAGGTGTATCTTTGTATTTTCATCTATTTTGGGAGCTTATTTTATTAATTGTTATTTATTCTTTAGTTAGATTGTATGGCTTTGGCTTACACGCAAAGAAAAGTTGGCAATGTTGGATAAGCTCAGTACCAATTTATATTGGTGGCTGTTTTTTCATTCATTATGTGGTTTTACCTAAATATGTAGTTATAGGAATTTGGATTTTTGCTTTTTTATCGTTTTTGTTTTTTGCACCTGCTGACACCGCAGCTAGACCATTAATTCATGAAGAGAAAAGAAAAAGAGCGAAAGTGCTTTCCTTATTAATTGTAACTAGCTTGTTTATTTTACAATATTTTGTTAATAGTAATACTTTCTTAAACGCGACATTATATGCTTTAACTATCCAAAGTGTTGTAATGAATCCTCTAACATATAAAATATTTGGTGCTTCATATAGCAATTATAAGGCTTATGTTAATACTTAAGGTTTAAATTTAAGATATAGATTTAAACAAGAGAATAGAAGGGATGTGAAAAAAATGATTACTAATTTATTAGCTGACATTGCAAATTTATTTGCTAATTCAGTTTCTAGTGCTTGCTATTGGTTTTTCTTTGATGAACCTGAAGCAGATGAAGAAATGTTATAATTAAAAAAGGCAAGTAGGTATTATCCTATTTGTCTTTTTTTATTTTTTCAATGGTAATCGTGCTAATGAAAAGGTTATTTTTAATAGACATTTGAACATTTAATTTTTTCTTATCGAGTAAAGAATATATTCCTAAGCCATGACCTTTGTTTTTCGTTGTATAAGAAAAACTACCGAACTTATCAACATTTAAATAACCAACAAAGGTATTAATTATATCGACAATGATACAATCTTCGGTTTCATTAAATTTTAAATAGATAATTTTTTCATCACTTTTGCTAGCTGCTTCAAGGGCATTATCTAAGATAGTACCTAAGGCTTCACATAAAAGGTTATAACTTCTTGGTTTTAAAACTTTTAGGATGTGATTGTTAATTTTATTATCAACGGCTATTTCGATTTCTTTTTGGTTAAAGTTATATAATTTTTCATAGATGATACCGTTAATACCCGATGGTACTTTATGCACATCGCCAGAACTTTTAAAGGTAGCATTATAAGATGTGATTAGATCATCTAGTAAGGCTTGGGCTTTAATGTTGGCAATTGATTTAACACCTATTAGTTGATTGGTTAAGTTATGTTTTAATATGTGATAGTCTTGTAAACTTTTTAAGTAATATTCATTGTTTTTAATTAAGTAGTAGTTCGTTTCTTTTAATGTTATTATTTCATATCTACTAAGAATAAAAGAGACGATAGTTAGTGTTAGTAATGTAGCAAGGGTAAAGATAATTAAGATGTTATTTTTACTTTCAATATTATCGATACTTAAAACACCTAAAGCAAAATAGATGCTGATTATTAGAAATAAGTAAATGTATGTGTAATTTAGTTTTTTAAGATAAAGGACAATTTTATTAATGCTTTTCTTAATGAAAGAGATTTTAATTGTTAGTATTAAGCCAATGGCTAAGAATAAGGTACCGATTGGTTTAACTAAGAGCATATACTGATTTATTTGGGGAATGATGCTTAGAATAAGTATAAATATAACCATCGCTAATATGTCTAGTAATATTCCGATTAGATAAAGTAAAATAATATAAATGATGATTTCTTTAAAAGGCTTTTTAGAGGTTATTTTAAGGATTATTAAGAAATATATGACTGATATAAGACCATGGTAAAAGGGTATTAAATAGTTAGCTAATAAGACTTCGGCTAATGAGGCGATGATGATGATTATAGGGACGGTGGTGTTATTACTAATTATTTGTTTTTCGGTTAATTTTTCAAATGCATAAAAAATTGCCCATTGGCTAAAAAAGACAACTAGGCAATTAAATATTAATAGTAGATCATTATTCATTATTTTCAATTTCCTTTCGATATTTCTTTGATAATAAGTCTATTTTCATGCCATTATCTAATTGAAAGTAGTTTTGACTATAGTTATATTCAACAACATGTTCTTTATTTACGATACAACTACGATGGCTTTTGACAAATCTATTGTCTAGTTTTTCACCAATTTCTTTTAGGCTATTAGTTACTTTAAAGTCTACTTCGTTGGTATGAATAATTACTTTTCGGTCGTCTTTATCTCTTGTTATGTATAAAATATTTTTAAGGTATATTTCTAGGTCAATGTTACGAGTGGATATTTTTAGCATCTTTTTATCAAATTTTTGTTTTATAATTGTGGTTATGTCTTTTTCTAAACGAGTTTTAAGATTGTGGAATTTTTCAATAAAATCAAAGACATCTAAAACGTTTCGATAAACAGTTTCAAACATTTTGTCATGACTTGTTATAAATATTATTTCACTGTCCCAGTCATTTTCTCTTAGCTTTTGAGCGATATCGATTCCACTTAAGGAGCCTTCAAGTTCAATATCAATAATGTATACTTTGCGATATAAGTTTTCTTTGATACAGTTTGCTAATTTATCATTGTAGGCACTGTAAAAGGAGATTTGCATTTCAATGTCATTTTCGATTGAGATTTTTCTAAGAAGTTTTTTAATTATTTCTTGAATTTTCTTATCGTCTTCAATAATAACAAACTTGATCATTTTATTCGCTCCTTTTAAATTATGGTTTACTGTCAGTAATTATATCATATAAAATAAAAAAAGAGAACCTACATCTTAGGCCTTTAGATAGAATTTAACTAGAGATTGATTTTTCAATGATATAAGTTTGGTAGTTATTGTAGTAGTGGACGCTTTGTTTGCCCATGTTTTTTAGGATGTCGACAAATTCGGGAACATCTTGATTGGTACCAAATAAGATGATGGCATTGTCATGGTTATCATCCATTACTTTTAGTAATTGTTTTTTATCTTTAAATAGGTTAAAGGGATAGCATAATGTTTTTATTTCTTCTTGTTTGATGGTGGTTTTCATAATACATGTATCCAAGATGTTTAAAAAGGTGGTATTTTTTTTTAAGGGATAGTAATCTACTTCAGTTTTAAATTCTATTTTGTTAATTCCTAAAGCGTTGAAGGCCATTAGAAATAATTCTTTATCACGGTTATAAAATGGTTTGGGGGTGATTATTCTGATGTAGGGCATGATAAGGGTGCTTATTTTTTCTTTACGAAATAAATTTTTTAGTTCTTTGATGAATTTAGAAATGTTAATCATTTGCCCATATAAAAGACAATCTAAGGAAAACAAATAAGTTTTAATTTGATTTTTTTTAACGTATTGAACTTTGTTATCATGAAAATAGAATGTATATTTTGGCTGCATAATCTCACCCCTTTAAAAATAGTCCTTATTTAGGACTAGTCTAATTCTTCAATTTTTTTACCAAAGATGTTATTAGGATCAGTTAAGGCGCCATCAAGATAGGTTTCAAAGAGTAATGTTTGTTTAGTTGTTTCAATTTGACTTTGGCCAGATTTAGCTAGGATATCGTTTTGTTTTACTTCATCTTTTTCTTTGACTAGAACTTCACCTAATGTGTAATAAATACATGTTAAACCATTTTTACCTTCTAATGTTAAGACGGTCCCTAATATTTCATCGTTTTTTATTTCTTTTACGGTTCCATCAGTAACGGCGATGACATCGAAGACATTTTCACTGGCATATAATATGCCGGTGTTTTTCATGTAGGTATTTTCGTAATATATTAAGGCTTTTTCTTGGTTTTCTGGTGTATCGTCTTCTTTGTAGTAGTCTTTGGATATTGTTACGTCCGTACCAATATAGGGTTTAGATATTTGATTATCTACTTCATTATTTACGTTTATTTCTTCACTTTCTTCGGTTTGGTTAAAAACGCTTGAGTCATATTCGATATTGGTATTGCTTGGTTCTTTTTCCATTAGGTTGTTAGCAAAGAAGGTGATGCCAATGGCTAAGACTATGATTGTTATGATGTAGATACTTGGTAATACGAATCCTTTCAATTTTCTTTTTTTCATTATATTTTTTGCCTCCTATTTGTATTTTGAACAAGGAAGCTTAGTTTTATACTAAGAAATTTGTGAGATTTGGGTATTTTGGTAATAATGTTTTAAAATTTGTTCGTAGTTGTTGTTTTCTTTGGCAAGAGTGTTGGCTCCATATTGGCTCATCCCTACTCCATGGCCAAAGCCACGGGTGGTGATTATTATTTCACTACCATTTACGTTTATGGTAAAGTCAGTTGATCTTAAGTTTAGTAAGCTTCTTACTTCGGTACCTTTAAAGGTTTTATCATTAATGTTGATAGTAAGGATGCGTCCGGATTCGCTTTTGTTTTCGTTATCTATTTTGATGGTGGCACAGTTGATATTTAGTTTTTCACAAAATTCAGTTGTACTGATGGTTTTGGTTATTTCATAATTTTCTAGGTTTTCATTTATTTCTGGAGAATCAACGCTTTTTAAGTAAGGTAGTGATTCACTGAAAACTAGTTCGGAATTTTCGGTTTTGCCATTACTCATAGAAAAGTAAAAGGCATTTATTACTTCATTATTATAGGTTAATATTTCATTTTTGGTTTCTAAAACTGCATCTCTTATTTTTAGGTATTTGCTAAAAAAGGTAACATTCCATTGTTTAAATAGTTGTTCGTTGGTTTTATAGGCTTGATCTTTGGTGCCAATTATTAGGTCATAATCAAGGTTACGATGAGTTTTTTTATAAATGGCATAGGTTCTAGCAGCCACAGCTTGGGCTTTTAAGGCTTCTTTTTCAAAGCTAGCTGGCATTTCTGATGCCACAACACCGATGATATAGTCTTCTAAATTGACGGTGGTGATGGTATTGTCCGTTTCATTTAAAAGTCTTATTGTTAAGGGGTTTTCCTCTTTTTCAACCGCTGATGGCATAGGAAAATAATAGTTTGTCTTTTTTTCATGACAAACTACTACGACTAAAACAATAATTAAAATAAAGACGATGCTTAAGAGTATTTTATTTTTCATATTCCCTCCGGTAAAAAGATTAGTAAAAAGTTACCTAGTAAATAACCAAGGACAAAGCTTAGGATAAAGTATAATATTCGTGCTTCGACAACTTTATTTTTTTTCAAGGCCTTTTCAAAGTTTAAGGAAGATAAGGCAAAGGCACTTAGCATGACGCATAAAGTATAAAGGTATATTTTTATGTTCATTTGTAGACTTCACTTTCATAGGCAATTATTTTTTTGATGCGTCTTAAATGTCTTTCTTCTTCAGCAGGCATGGTTGAGATGAATAGATTTACAAATTTTTTGGCTTCTTCAAACGAAATGCCCCCAAAAGAGATTATATTCGCGCCATTATGGGTTTTGGCATGATATACATCTTCTTCACTTGTTACCCTAGCACATCTAATTCCTTTTACTTTATTCGCGGCTATTGATATGCCAATGCCATTACCACATATTAAGATGCCCAAGCTATTTGGATCTTTGACAACTTTTTTAGATACGTCAAAAGCAAAGTCAGGATAGTCATCATCTTCTTTGTTTAGTATGGCACTTTCAAAGACTTCAATATTTTGTTTTTTTAAATATTCAATTAATTCTTTTTTTAATGATATTCCGCGGTGATCGGAACCAATGTATATTCTCATATTTTTCTCGTTCCTTTCTTTTAGAAGTTGTAACTTAAAATAGTTATCCTTCTTATTTATATTATAGTACAATTGTTTAGTTTTGGCAAATTAATTTTAATTGACTATTTAGCACTATTGTAGTACCATATTAGTAACATAGGTGATGAATATGAGGTTAAAAAGATTTGAGAATAGGAAAGTTAATCAAAAATTAGTTGTAATTCTTTTATTTGTTTGTGTAGTATTTATTGGTTTGTTTGTGTATCAAAGTTATGGAAGATATCAAGATAAAGTAACGTTTAAATTAATAAATGGCAAACTAAAAATGAGCGGTGGAAATGGTGACATTGAATTTGCCTTTTATCATGGGGATCAAAAATTAGATACAATGCCTTTAAAGGATAATGAAGAAGGCTTTGTATTTGTTAAAGCCGAATGCACTAATGATGCAAGTGTAACTTGGAATGCCACAAATTGGGATGTAACGGTTAGTAACTTAACAAAACCTAAAACAAGTTGCAGTTTATATTTTGGTAGTAAACTAGAAAAAATATGTACATTAGCTGGTGAGGAAAGCGGGGCATGTTATTTAGCTAAAAAAGCAAAGACTAACCAAGATGAATTAGTTTATGATGATACTGGTGATGTAAATTTAAGATATATAGGAAAAACTCCAAGTAATTATGTATATTTTAATTGTGAAGAAGGAAAAGAGGCAAGTGCTGAAGCCTGTGAAACTTGGCAAATCATTGGAGTAATGAATAATATAACTGAAGTAAGTGAAGATGGGTTAAATAAAGAAACAAATGGAACACATTTAAAAATAATAAGTGATAGAATTGGGTCTTATTCCTGGGATAGTTCATTTTCAAGTATAAATAAAGGTTATGGAGTAAATGAATGGA
>CANQYR010000021.1 GCA_947628125.1 uncultured Bacilli bacterium | reverse complement strand
AAAAAAATCTAAGACATTGCTTAGATTATATAACTTTTTTCAAACCCAAATCATTATTTTGGGAATTTTCAAACGCAATATTGGCAATCTGCTCCGCTGCCTTAGCATTTTCCATATGCTCATGCGCTTTATCTTTCATATCATTAGCTAAACTAATCGTATCATTTATTTTTTTTTTATAAGACTCAACAATCGCGGCAACCTTAGCCTCATATTCCTTTGTAGCCTCACTAATTTTCTTTTGCATTTCATCAAAATCAGTCAAAACTGGCTCACTAACAATAGAAGGACCACCACTTAAAACATTAGTTTCCTTAGTAACAGCAGGCGAAACACTTACAGGTGTATCACCAACAACAGCATCCAAAGGCGTTGAATTAGCAAAAGGTGAAAAAACATCATTACCAGTAGTATTAACAGCAGCCGAAGGAGCACTTAAAGAACTCTTATAAGCCTCAACCTTACCCTTAAAATTATTTGCCAAAGAATCAGCCTGAGATGGCGTAAGACCTAAACTTCTACCTGCTGCAATATCACTTTTTACAGCCGAAGCACTAACATAACTTACTAAGCTCATTACTCTTCACCCACCACTTCTACACTATTTTTTATAATATCAACAACTACCTGCTTTACCTCTGCCCAAGCAGATTCATCATAAATAGCTTGATACATACCATCCTTTTCCCAATAAAACTCTAAAACATTATTACCATTATTTGTTTCATTTTTATCCAATATTAAAATAGGAACATCTTTTATATTTGGCCTAGAATCATCTTTAGACTTAAAATGACAAATAACCTTACGCTCTATTGTCTCACCACTAGGACTAGTTAAAGTGATTTTGTCTTTCATTTGAATCCCTCTTTCATTCTAAACAAAATTATAACAAAAAATAAGATATTAAGCAACTTTTTCTTTAGCCAAGATAAAATATTTACATCCATAAGCACAAAAATTCTTAATATAATTATCAATCATATCATAATCATTGTACCTATGACATAAAGCATTATCATGTGCATAAAAACCCTTAAGCCGTAACTTACCATAAGCCCAATCACCTAAAATATAATCAAAAGTTAAAAAATAATCCGTAATAACCTTTAAAACCTCTTCCAAAACAAAACCATCTTTTTCATTACAAATCAACTTGTACTTTTCATCTAAAATATCAATAAATTCCATCTTATCACCACCTTAAAAAAAGAACCATAACAATCAAAACAATACTTGCTAAAACACTTGTCAAAACAATCATCAAAGCAAAACCATTACCAAAACTATACCGATGCTTCTTATAATAATTAAGAACATCTAAAACCTTTTCATCACTAGCCTTATCATCTATCCCAAAAAAATCATAAACCTTTTCATTAGCCTTTGCTAACTCCAAAGAATTCATACTAACTATTTCCTTCTTGGAAAAACCACATAACAAATAAGCATCCATATAAAGCTTCTTTCCTAAAATTGACCTTAAATCAAAAGAATGTTCATCCATAAAACAACACTTATCATAATAATAATCTAACCAATCACCCTCCAAATAAAAATCACGAAAATCCTTTAAATTATCATTACCCTTCAAACAAATATAATCCTTAAAAGAACTAAAATCTTTTTCCAAAACAACCATCATCTTCTTCTTAGCAAAAAACATATCAATCAAATATTTTTCAACCTTCAAAAAGAAAGAATTAGGACCCATATTTTCCGTCTTGCAAAAACTAATAAAATTAAACATAAAATCTTCAACATCCAAAAAACCATAACTTTTCAAAACCCTGTTAAACATCTCTTCATCACATGCCATAAGAGCATTAGAAAAATCATCACCATAAATAAAGTTCAAAGTTCTAAGAATAACAACCGAACAAGATAAAGAGCCCAAATTAAAACAAGCAAAACTTTGCAAATACAAAGACGAATAATACGCAAATAAAGGATGTTTTATTCCCATATATTTTCTCACCTTAATTATTGTAACAAAAATTTAAGCAAAAGTCACTACCTACACCATCAAAAAATCTTCCCTAACCAAAGCACTTTCACTAATCATCTCCCTGCCATACCAATAAGGAACAACCCCAGTAATTATCTTCGAACCCAATAAAATAGTAAAAGAAAGCTCTTCACTTTCCATACCAACTGGCGTTAAAATGTCATAAGAAAATGACACATCCAAATATATCTGTGCTAGAGCATTATTAATACCATAATTAGTAAGCCTTGTCTTCACATTCGTAAACGCCGCCGTAACAAATCGAAACAAAATCGGAATATTAGGCCCCAGCTCATTTAAAAAAACCGCATCAAACATAACCCCCAAAGGTAACATCAGCAAAACCGTATTATAATTAGGATAAGAAACATAGCCCTCATTTAAATTAGAAATATTTTTCATAATATCCGTAGTTATAACATTACTTAACTTATATATTTCTTGCATATCATAATCAACCATCAATATCTCTTTCTTATCATTTAAAGTAACCTTAAAAAGTGAGTCATAATTAATATCCTTTAAACCCTCATAATTACTAGCAATATTTTTTAAAAGCACATTAAAACGTAAATTAGCCACATGACTTAACTTCGGACTAACCTTCAAATTAAAAAAAATAAACAAACAAACCATAACTACCAAAGTAAAAAATATATATAAACTTTTCTTCATACTAAAAAATATGAAAAAAAGGGTCCTAAAACCACCCTAACTTCAAAAAATCATTCAAAAACAATACAATACCGACAATAATTGCCAAAAAAATCAAAACAATTAAAACCTTAACTATAATCCCCCCAAATTTTCCTTCACCATCATCAAAAGAATCAAAATCATCCTTCGTAAAAGTCATACTATCCGTATAAAAAGACTTATCAACATCAGATTCTGTCGTTTCATTTTTAACCACCACATCACCATCATCTGGTAAATCCAAAGGCTTAGTCGTATCAATTTTCACCTCATGCGTTTGCATCTCTTCCTTAAAATCTTGAGCATCAACCACAACCGTATTATCATCACCCTTTAAATCACTTAAAATATCCAAAGGATCTATATCATCACTTTTCCTATTCTTTTGATACTCATTTACATTAATCGTATGAATAAGCTCAAGAAGCTCACCCTTTGTCTTATCACTACTAGCCTTACCATGCGAATCATCTAAATCCAAATTTTTAAGAATGTCATACTGCGTATCTCTTACCTTTTTTAAACGCTCCTCCTGATAATTGATCTCCTTTTCCTCTCTTGCTTTTTCCAAAATAGCATTTATATCATATTCCCTTGTCTTCTCCAGTTCAATTTGCTTTTCTTCATCTTCCTTCAAAGCCATACTTCTTCTTTTAGGTACATCCTGATAATTCTTCTCTAATATTTCCTTAATCTTATTTATATCCATTTGATTCTCGCCAATAACCTTAGCATTACTACCAATAGAAAAATTATCCAACTCTGCATCCTTAATATCCTCATAAAGTTGTTCATTTCTCTTAGTCCTTCGCGGCGCGAAATTAACGTTATCATCC
Source organism: uncultured Bacilli bacterium (assembly GCA_947628125.1). Classification (GTDB taxonomy): domain Bacteria; phylum Bacillota_I; class Bacilli_A; order RF39; family UBA660; genus Ventrenecus. The sequence goes on along the minus strand of CANQYR010000021.1, from coordinate 8,644 downwards.
AAATATTTTTCCGTTCTTGTTTTCATGATAACCTACCCTTTCAATATTACTATATCATATTTTGTCGAATTTGAACATTGATTTTTTAACTTTTAATCTTTATAATGTTAACTAGGAGGTTAGAAATGAAAAAAATTAAAGTATTAACAGAAAACTGCATCGGCTGTGGGGCTTGCGTTGGTATTGACCCAGAACACTTTACCTTTAACGACGAAGGATACTCAATCCCTAAAAGTAATGAAAATCTAGAATCTGAAGCTCTAATGAACGCCATTGAAGCTTGCCCAGTTGGCATCATCTCTTTTGAAGAAAAAGATGAAGAAGAAGCTGCTTAACGCAGTTTTTTTATTTACCAACCAAAGAATATAACCTCTTAACTTCCTTAACCGATAACTTTCTATACTCCCCCTTTGAAAGACCATCTAAATTTAAAAACGCATAAGAAACACGCTTAAGCTTTACAACATCATGACCTAAAAAAGAAAACAAGCGCTTAATAATATGATTCCTTCCCTCTACTATCCCTATTTTCACATAACAAGTATCAGCATTTTTACTTAAAACCTTCAAATAAGTTACCTTAACCAAACGTTCATCAATTTTTAAACCCTTCTTAAGCTGCATAAACTCCTTAGGACTAATAATACCCTTAACCTTTGCAACATAAACCTTTTCAATCTCATTCTTAGGATGACTTAAAAAATTAGTCAAAACCCCATCATTAGTTAACAAAATCAAACCACTCGTATCATAATCTAACCGCCCAACAGGATAAATACGCACATTACTATCAATTAAATCAACAACCGTTTTCCTACCTAACTCATCACAAGCCGAAGAAATAATATTAGAAGGCTTATAAAGTAAATAATACTCCTTATCCTCTTTAGCATTTATAAGCGTATTTAAAACCTCAATTCTATCATCATAAGAAACCCTCATCCCTAAAGAAGCAACCTTATTATTAACCTTCACTTGCCCATTTTTAATATACTCCTCAGCCTTTCTTCTTGAACAAAAACCACAAGAAGCAATTACCTTCTGTAACCTTTCCATTTAATCCTCCAAACTATTAAACATCCTCTTAAACTCTTTTGGTATCTTCGCTTTAATTACCTTGTATTCAAAGCCAATTCTAAGTTCCAATAAAAAAGCATGCAACCCTAACCGGTTTATAGGATTTTTCTTATCACCATACTTCTTATCTCCTACAATTGGATGACTAATATTACTAAGCTGAACTCGAATTTGATTTTTCTTACCACTAAAAATCCTAACCTTTAATAAAGTATAACCACGAATTCTTTTTAAAACCTCATAAGAAGTAATAGCAAGCAATCCACTTTTACTAACATAAACCCGAAAATTATTATCTTCCCTTAAATAATTCTTCAAAACATCCTTATCTTTTTTAACTACTCCCGATACAATCGCCAAATACTCTCTTACCCTAGCATAAGAACTCCAATTATCTTGATATAACTTCTTCACCCTTAAACTCTTAGCAAAAACAACAATACCCGATGTATCCTTATCAAGCCTATTAACAATAAAAACCTTATTTTTAGGATGCTTCTTCTTCACATAACTACTTACCATATAATAAAGAGTTTGCTCTTTTTCCTTTAAAGTACTAACCGTTAATAACTTGCTAGGCTTACAAACAACTAACAAATCCTTATCTTCATATAAAATATCTAACTTAAAACTACTACTCATCTTTAAGCAACCTATCAATCGCCTTCAAAACCCCAATCTTGCCCGTATCATAAGTTAAACCACCTTGTAAATAAGCAATATAAGGTTCTCTTAAAGGTCCATCACAAGATAACTCAATACTAGAGCCCTGCACAAAACTACCAGATGCCATAATAATTTGATTATCATAACCCGGCATAGAAGTGGCAACTGGCTTCACATAACTATCAATCGCCGAACCACTTTGAATACCTTCACAAAACTTTACCAAATCCCTTTCATTACCCAAAGTAACATCCAAAACAATATCCACTTTCTCTTCATCATACAAAGGATGCACATCATAACCTAATTCCCTTAACATCGCGCTTGCTAATGAATTAATCTTCAAAGCACTTGAAACAACACTAGGCGCTAAAAAAATGCCCTGCAAAAATAACTTATTAGCCCCCAAACTAGGCCCCACATCCGCACCTTCTCCAGGTAAAGTTAAAGACTCACCAACAAGCGAAATTAAATCAGACCTGCCACATACATAACCACCATTATTAGCAATGCCTCCACCTAAATTTTTAATCAAAGAACCAACAACTATATCAGCCCCAACCTCTATAGGCTCCTTTTTAGTTACAAACTCACAATAACAATTATCAACCATAATAATTGTCTTAGGGGAAACCTTTTTAATAACCTCACAAACCTTACCTATTTTCTCAATATTAATACTCTTTCGCTTTAAATAACCCTTACTTCTTTGAATATATGCAACCTTAACAACATTCTTTTGCAAATAAACACTAATCTTATCATAATCAAAATCATCATCCACTAAATCAATCTCATCATAATTAATATTAAAAGCCTTAAGCGAACTAGGATTAGCCTTAATACCAATCACCTCATGTAACGTATCATAAACATTTCCTGAAATGCTAAGAAGTAAATCTTGGGGCCGCAAAAGACCAAAAAAAGTCTTCGCTAAAGTATGACTACCCGAAACAAACTGCGTTCTAACAAGACTTTTTTCCGCCTTAAAAATATGGGCAAACACCTTTTCCACAGCATCTCTTCCTAAATCATTATACCCATAACCAGTTGTCATATTAAAATGACCTTCACTAACATGACAATCATAAAAAGCCTTCATCACCTTCGCACTATTAAACTCACAAACATCATCAATCTTCTTAAAAACAGCATCTAACTTAGGTAAAACCCTTTGATAAATCTTAAAAGTTTCCTCACTTATTCCAATTAAATCTTTCACCTTATAACCTCCACATTTCCACTTTTTAAACTACTAACCTGTTTTAAAACTAACAAAGCCACCTCATCACACGAAACAAACTTAAACTCATCTTTCAAACATAAAGGAATATCATTCATATTTGTATCCATCCACCCCGGTGCAATAGTGTGAATAAAAACATTTTCAAAATACTTAGCAAAATCATTAGCCAACATCAAAAGCCCAGCCTTAGAAATATCATACTCCAAACTAACCGGATCATTTTTATCAATAACATTATCAGAATTAATATAAATAATAACCCCAGACCCATGCTTTTCCATGGCCATACCAAATTTAAAAGTCAATAAATAATTAGCAAACAAATTAACATCCATTACCCTCTTAAAAGAAGCATAAGTCTTACATTCTATATCACAAACATTATCAATACCAGCATTACAAATTAATACATCAACAAGGCCTACTTTTAAAAATAATTCATCAACAAACTTTTCTGATGCAATATCACCTTTTAATAACGTCACATCACTATGATACAAAGTCTCTAAATCCTTTTTTAACGAAAAAGCCGCATCATCATCAGCATAATAATTCAAATAAAGTTTATAACCTTCCTTAGCAAATAACATACTAATAGCCTTACCAAGACCTCTAGTTCCACCCGTAATTAACACCTTTTTCATTAATACCTCCTAAAAAAGTGGGGCAAAAAGCCTTAACACAGCTTGCCAAATCGCCTTTAAAAACCCTACTTTTACATCTTCATCATTTAACTTTTTACAATCTTTAAAAGTACTATCAAAATCATCATAAACATCCTTTATTGCCAAAGTATTTTCCATATAAACACCATTTTCAAAATGCAAATACAAACTACGATAATCCATATTTATTGTCCCCACAACAGCTCTTTTATCATCCGCTAAAAAAACCTTAGAATGAACAAAACCCTTATCATAACGATAAATTTTTACTCCACTATCATGCAAAACCTTAAAAAATGAACACGTTTGAGTATAAACAATTTTCTTATCAGGAATACCAGGCACAATAATTCGCACATCAACACCCCTTTTACTAGCCCGGCAAAGACTATTAACCATATCCGTATCAATTATTAAATAAGGAGTCATAATATACAAATATCTCTTTGCACTATTAATCATATTAATATAAACATCTTCCCCAATTAAATCCTTTTGCAAAGGCGTAAGCCCATAACAAACGACATAACCATTATCCTTACCACCTTTAAAATCATACTTAAACTTCAAAATATCATCATCTTCATTTCGATTAGCATTCCATAAAGTTAAAAACATAACCGTCAAATTCCAAATAGCATCCCCAACAATCTTTATCCCATTATCCTTCCAAATTCCTAACTTACTATTAACATTAATATACTCATCACTTAAATTAACACCACCCGAAAAAGCTACCTTACCATCAATAATTGTCATCTTTCTATGGTCTCTATTATTCATAAATATTCCCCTAAAAGGACTTAACTTATTAAAAGGTATACACTTTATATTATACTTAGCAAGAAAAGCATCATAACCAGAAGAAAGCATCGCCACACTTCCCATATCATCATATAAAATCCTTACATCCACACCTAAACTTGCCTTTTCTTTTAAAATATCCAAAATAGAATTCCACATAACCCCTTCATTAATAATAAAATACTCCATAAAAATAAACTTTTCAGCCCCTTTAAGTTCCTTTAACAATTCCGAATAAAACTTCTCCCCAAAATTATAATAAGTAATATCATTATTTGTACTAGCAAAATAATTAGTCCTATTAAGTAAATACTTAAGATTATCCAAATCTTCATCCATAATTTTTTTCTTAACATCCTCATCTTGCTTCAAATACTTATGAAAATCCTTCTCACACGCAAAAATATTTCTAAGAAGCTTACTTTTCGAATAATTCTTTCCCAAAGTAATTAATAAAATCGTTCCAAAAATAGGAAAAATTAAAATTAATATCACCCATGGTAAATCATTAGAAAGCCTGGTACTATCCTTTAAAATACCAAGCACAATTAAAATACTTATCACACTATAAAATAAACTAATAACACCTAAATACTTATAAAAAAACAACCGAATCATAATCGCAAAACCAAATTGCAAAACAACACCAACTAAAACAATAAAAACCCTCTTAACCGCATTTGCCATAATAAAACTCCTTTTCTACAATCCATCATTTTCATACTTAAGTAAATTCCTTACATCTTCCTCTGTTAAATTTGAAATAAAACTTGCCTCATCCATCCCCTTTTCAATTAACTTATCACTAAGAGCCATTTTCTTTTCCTGCAAATTCAATATCTTTTCCTCAACCGTATCTTTGCAAACAATCTTAATTACCTCAACAACATTTTTTTGACCAATCCGATGCGTCCGATCCGTAGCCTGATTTTCCGCTTGCGGATTCCACCACAAATCCAAATGAATAACCACATCTGCACTAGTTAAATTAAGACCAGTCCCGCCACTTTTAAGCATAATCAAAAACACATTAGTATCATCATTATTAAAAGCCTTAGTTAACTCCATTCTTTTTTTGCTACTAACATCTCCAGCAATAGTATAACTGCTAATTTTCTCTTTAGCAAATTCTTTTTTAACTAACTCTAAAGCCGTCTTAAAACTTGTAAACAATAATATCTTATGCCCATTTAATATGCATTCTTTTACAACCTTAATTAACTGTTCAAACTTACTAGACCTTTTTTTATAATCCGTAAATAAAATCGCCGGTGTTATACATATTTGCCGAAGCTTAGTAAGTAAACTTAAAATAATCATCTTATTTTTAATAAAACCACCATTACTAATAGCCTTATCCATTAACATATTAGCTTCCAAAACAGCCGCGGCATAAATCTTTTTCTGCTCCTCTTCCATATCAATAATAATTGTATTTACAATCTTATCCGGTAACTCCTTAGCCACATCACTTTTCTTTCTTCTAAGTAAAAAAGGCTTAATTTGTTTCCTTAAATTATCTAACAAATCATTTATTTCTTCCAAATCATCCTTCATCTTATACTTCTGCTTAAAATTAGTAACATTTCCTAAAAAACCAGGCATAATAAAATCAAAAATATTCCAAAGCTCAATTACCGAATTTTCAATCGGCGTACCCGTCAAAGCAAACTTAACCGAAGCATTAATTTTTTTAACCGTCTTTGATATATCAGTTAAAGGATTCTTAATCGCCTGCGCCTCATCAATAATCATCACCTTAAAAGTCAAATTATTATAAAAATCATAATCTTCCTTTAATAAACCATAACTTGTTATATAAATATTGCCATCATAATCTTCAAGCTCTTTTAACCGTATCTTTTTATTACCAGAGAAAACCGCATAATGCATATCACTGCCAAATTTTTTAAATTCTTCCGCCCAATTATATACTAAAGAAGTTGGAACCACAATCAAAACCTTGTCAGAAGAAGAAATAACCTTTCGCAAAAAAACAATAGTTTGAAAAGACTTACCCAAACCCATCTCATCAGCTAAAATCCCACCAAAACCACATTTATAAATAGTATAAAGCCATTTAACACCATCCATTTGATAATCTCTTAATTGCTTTTCATTCTCTGAAAAAGAAATATCACAATTTTTATACTCTTTAAAATTATCAATAAACTTATTAAAACTATCATCCGTATGAATAATATTAGACTTAGACTTCAAACTATCTAAATATAAAGCCCGAAACTTAGGAATCGTACCCGTAGCCATATCAAACTGTAATTCATCTTGCAAAAAAGAAAGTTCCTTAACTTCATCACTAGAAATATTAAGCAAATCCCCACTTTTTAACCGATAGTACTTCTTCCTTTGCTTTAAAGACGCAAAAATATTTTTTAACTCATCTTCTTTTACCCCTTCTAATTCCAAATGATAATTTAAAATCTGATTCATACCCAAATGAAATGATGAAGAAACACTAGGCTTTCTAATAACATTAGTTTCCTTTAACTTCTCAGATGTATAAACAGCATACTTACTTCCTAACTCATCCAAACCAAAAGCTAAAAAAGATCCAATATCATCAACATCATCTAAAATAACCTCTGCATTTTTAATTTTAAAACCATAACTAGCAATTTCCCTAAAACATTTATTTTCAAACTCAGCATCCCTTACAACAATATCACTATCTTTAATCTTATTAAAAATAACCTCATAATCATCATAAGCAAACACAATCTTTGCCTTAATAAAATCATCATCCAAATCAAAATAATAACTTACCTTCGGATCTTTCGAAACAACCAAAGGTACAGAATTATCAACCGTAATTTGCTTTTTTAAATAAGGCAAAAAATATTTTTTAAAATCTAAAAACTGCTTCTTATCAAACAATAATTCATTCAAATCATTAAATAATAATTCCTGATATAAATGCTGCTCCTTATAATTTAAATGATAAATATTTTTATTATACCAAATATACTCATAATCATCATCAAGAGTATAAACATTACTAAAATCACAATGCAAATCAAGTAAATAATTATCATCTTTCAAAGTCAAAAAAGAATCAAAAAACAAACCATTTTTAATTTCAACAAGACCTATATTTTCCACCAAAACACTATCATTTAAAGCTAGATATTGTTTCAAAATAGCATCATCCATATAAAAATTTTGAGAATTACTAAAAGTATTTTTTAAATAATGAAGAAAATCCTCATCCTTTTTATCAAAATAATATTTATGAGGATCATAAATAAAATCCTTGCCAAAATGAAAAACTTCTTCATTATTATAACAATCTAAAAAATCCCAAAACTTTTTATTCAAAACATATAACTTCTTATCCCCAATCTTAACCTTTAAAGTAACATATATCCTATTATGACGATCCATATCAAAATTCAAACTACTAACCAATTTAATCTTTTGCCTAACACCTTCATAAGTATTATAACTTTGCTTTAAATGCTTTAAAAAAAACTTACTCCGATCCTCTAAACTAGACTTAGTTTTTAAAAAAGCAAAAATTGTATCACTATAACAAATTAAACAAGAAGCTAAATGCTCACAAGATTGAAAACGCCTAAACTTAGTACAAGAACAATAAAATTGAAACTTATTTTTGGTTCTTATAATATAAACATTGTAATTCTTAATATAATCTAAAAAATTAAACGTATAATCTTCTTTGTCAATATCTTCATCACGAGAAGACTTTGCCAAAAAAATACGATTTTCTGGAACCTTTAAGCCCAATTCATAATCTTCAATACTCACAAATTGTAAAATTATATTTTCAATTTTCTTTACCATAGTAATCCCTCAAATCAAGCTTATTTTAACCTATATAAATAAGAAAGTAAATAAAAAAACTACTTTTAATTTAATCCTAAAAAGTAGCTTTTTATCTACAAAATAGCCAATTTTTCAATTTTTTTAACAGATAAACCAGTTATTTCAGCTATATCTTTAATACTATAGTTTTTTTTTAGCATATTATTGGCTATTTCAATGCTTTTTTCCTGCTGACCCTTTTTTAGGCCTTTTTTTAGCCCATCTTCCCTAGCTATTTCTTGAACCCAGTAATCTCTATTAAATAGTTCTCTTGTTTCTTTATCGTTGATAAAAGCATCTAGTTTACTTATTTTTTCCATTATCTTATCCTCTCCCTTCATTA
>CANQYR010000020.1 GCA_947628125.1 uncultured Bacilli bacterium | reverse complement strand
TCATATTTTTTAAGCTTCATATAGGTCACCCTATTATTCTTATAACATACTACCCCCCCCCCTAAAGCAATAATTTAAAAAGAAGTTTGACGCTTTCTTTACTTCAAAAATTAAAAAAAACTTATAATGTTTAACCATTATAAGCCACCGCCACTTCCAAAAGAATCTAACTCATCTTGAGTGACAATAACATTAATACGCATTCGCCTATTACCACAGACAAACAAAGCTTCACCTTGATTATAATACTTTATGCTTTCTTTTTCACTTTCATTTAAATCAATCAATTTTGATAAATCATCAATAGCTTGCTTTCTTAAACCCATAATTAAATAATAAGCCGCATTATCAAAAATTGCCTTACCATGCACCAAAACACTAGGGGCGGCAAAATCAGTAGGTTGCTGTGTAACAATAATCGTACCTGTATTATACTTTCGACTCCGCCTTTGAATATTAGCTAAAAACTCTGCTCCTAACTCATTTTTAGTTGACAATAAAACATGAGCCTCATCAACATACATAACCGTATTAACACTAGGATCCAAACATAAACCCCATGCATACTTCAAAACATTGAAAAATAAAGCATTTCTAACATTTTCATCAGCATTCATAAGCTCCCTAATATTAAAAACAATAAAATCGCTATTAATATTCAAAGTCGTATGACCGGTAAAATAATACCGAAGCTCCTTAACAAGCGGTCTAATCTTTAACTCCAAACGCTCCATAATATCTCGCTCATGAGTCCGCTCATTCATGGACAACAACCGGCCCTTAATAGTTGCATAAACATCATCAAAAGTTGGATAATCTTCACTCGTAAACTTTGTATAATCAGTATCATAATCAATCTTATAACGCTTATAAGTATCCCCTACAACCTCAGTAAACATCGTAAGTACATCCTCTTCAATATCAGGTGAATAATACTTCATAAACGCCTTCAACTGCTGTAAAGTTCTTGTCAAAACCGTATAACCAAGCCCCTGCGCTATCTCATCTTCATCCGCATCAATTACGATCTCTAAAGGATTGACCATACCAAATTCTCCACCTTTACCAAGATCAAGAAAATCGCCACCCATAGCCAAAGCCATATCCTTAAGCTCACCTTCCGGATCAACACAAACAATCTTATACTCATTACGAACATGACTTCTAAGTAATAACTTTGCAGCCGTTGACTTACCAGAACCAGTAGTACCTAAAATAATCATATTAGCATTATTTCGGTTATGTTCCTTCTTAATCTGATATAAAAACTGATTGAATAAAACCACACCACCAGAAAAATCAACACCAAACAAAGTACTATTACCAGGATCCTTAATACTATCAAAAATAAATGGATACATAGCTGCGATAGTAACAGAAGGAATCGGCGCTCCAACTCTTTCCTCCACATCTTGCTTAGGGAAAATAGGAAGCATGGACTTAATAACCTTCTCCTGTTCAAACATCAAAGAAATACCCCGCATACCCAAAGCATCCAAATAATTACGAACCTGCATCTTCTTATTATTCATCTCATCTTTAGTATCTGCTGAAATAAAAATATGTAATTGAAAATCAAAAATTCGTGCCTGCGTCGCAACAAGCATAGAAATAAACTGCTCCAAAGATTCATAATCTTGCCTAATACGCTCCTGAATCGTCCGATCTCTTTCCGTTTGATACCTATTTTTTAAATCCGCAATCTCCTTATTAATCATCCGCTGCAAAGTAGAAAGCTCAATCGGAATATGCTTAGCTACAATCTTAATACCTGACAAATTAGTCAAATTAGCCAAATATCCTTGTGAAATAAACTTCGGAAAACTTACCACCGTCAAAATAGTACAATATTTGCCACTCATCATAAACTCAGTTGGCTTAAACTCTACACCCTTAGGCGCTATCTGGGCCTTCAAATTCACTTCGTCATCACCATCCCACTATAAGGAGTCATAACTCCACCATTAAAGAAGTTATCCAAAATTACCCTTAAATCATTATTAGATGTCTGCTGACTATTCAAACCACAATTAGCTAAATTACTAATCATCTGATGCAACCTTTTTTGAATAACATCCAACTTTTTTTCCTTAAACAAAATATAATACTCAGTATCCACAACATTATACTCCGCCGAAGTAAACATATTAGCCTTATTAATATCCTGTGTAATTAACTTCCGTGTAATACTATTTTTGGAATTATTATACAAAATCTGTAATTGTGATAAATAAACTTGAATATCAACAGGCCTATCTGCCACAACTAACCAAAACTCAAAATTAATCGTGTTATAAAAATTCTGCAATTGATAAATAGCATTATCTCTTGTCCCAGCATCCAAAATAAATATATTTCGGGGCGCAATCTTAATACCTGTTACATACTCACCATTCTCAAGTAAAATCATCCCATTCAAAATATTTTTAATCGGTACCCAATCTTCACTCCACTTACTTAATAATTCCTTTTCATCTTTCTTTTTGCTCATCTAGTATACACCATCCCTTCCAATAATATCTTTTCCTTCCTAACAAATACAAAGTAATATTCGTAATTAATTGTAACACATTATGATAATTAGGAACAGGGATAACTAAAAACCCTGAAATAAGTGCCGGCAAAAGTACAATCAAAGCCGTTGTAAAATTCATTCCTTGAAAAATTATTAACATCAAAAGCGTCACCGAACACCCACTAGCAAAAATAGCTAAATCCACCCCTGTAAAAAAGCCTAAAATTAACTTTGACTTCTTAGTATTGGCCGGTATCAAATAATTATTATTCATTTGTTATTCCCCTTTCCTTACTTATTATCTTTTTTTCTTTGAAGTAATGTATCTTCTTTTAAACGTAAATTATTTAACTCTGCTGTAACTGGAGCTTTATTAATGGCATCTCCAGCTTTTCCAATGTATTGTTCATAAACTGAATGATTTTTTCGAAAATTATCAATTTGTTCCATATTAGAATCCAATGCAGATTTTTTAGATTTCTTAATTTCGTCAATAGTTGCTTCTAGAACACTATCAGCTCTTGATGAAGCTTTATTAGCTTGTTGCATTTCCTTATAAAGCTTAATAAATTGATCTTTTTGATTCATTAACTTAGTCCTTTCAGCTTGACTAATACCTCCTCTTACCGCATCATAAGCTTCTCTACTTGCATCTTCGACTTTCTTAGTTGGATCACTTTTCATAATTCTTGTAAATTCACTTTGATAATTACTATTTACATTGGTAGCAAAATTATTAAAGTCATTTTGAGCAACCACGGCTTGAACATTAGCATTTCTTTTATTTGCTTCAGCATCAATATAAGCTTTTTCACCTTTCCATAAGTTTTCGTAATTTTTAACAAGTGACTGCCATTTTTCCAAAACTTCTTTACGCGATTTTTCAGATTCAGTTAAAGTATAACTTGCTTCACCTTGAATTAAGTTAGCAGCAGATACAACTGCATTTTGAATAGCTTGAGTTCCACTTGCTAACATACCTCCAACAACTGGAATACTTGCTGCAGTTGGATGAGCTTCTCTTGCTGCTTCAGCACGCCCTTCTCTAGTGGCTCTAGCTGCTTCAGCTTCAGCAGATGCTGATATTACCGCATTACCAACATCATGAGCATTTTTAGCATCCTTGGCTTTATAACCGCCTCTTACCATTCCAGATGCTCCACCTGCTGCAGTTGATAAGCCTACTCCTATTCCATTAATTAAAGTACGACCAATTAATCTACCATAAGCTCCAACAGCTCTAGCATTATCCATTGCTTCACCAACTCGGTTCCAATGATCATTTTCATAAAGAGCATTATCACGATGATAAGCAAACTCTCTATCTGCTATTTCTTTATTAGCTTTCCATTTATTAACAAAATTTTGACCACCAGCTACTAAATTACGTCCTAAAGATAATGCTCCTCCACCAACAGCTCCTCCAACAGCAAAGAAACCACCAGCCTTAAGCTTATCTTTAATACCTAAACTTAAATTACCTGAATCAAGACCTAACATATTACCAAGCATCTTTGGAGCTTGCTTAGCAAAAGCAAACAAACCAATCAAAATAATCGTTAAAACAATCACGCCCTGCACTCCACCATTGGTAAATTTAAACAAAGGCGAATCAGCAATCTGACTAAAAAAGAAAATTATCAAATACATAATACAAACTCTGATAAAAACTTCAAAATAAACCGTCAAAGTTAGCTTAAGCCACTTATCAAAAGTCCCTTTCCTACCTGGAATCATCCGCATCACAACTGGAATAGGTGCAATAATTTGACAAAAAGCAAACTTAACTACTCGAACACCCAAATCCAAACAAAACGATGCAATAATATATAAAAGTATACAACCAACAGCCGTAGAAATAATTGGCCGGTAAGAAAGATTAACATTTGTCCCTTCGGAAAAACTCTTTACAATCGGATCACCATTAGCATCAAGCTCAGAACTAATAAACTTATCCGAATCACTTATTAAAGGTTGTTTTTCAACCGCCCAAGAACTCATAATTGCAATATCCGGAAAATTACCAGTATCAATTAACTCACCTTTTAAATCAAACCAACTATAATTATTAGCCAACCTAACATTATAATTTTCCGGATTCAAAAACGGATTCAAAGCCGTAAAAGCAATATAATTACCATACTTACTTATATCATCTACCGTATCACTAGAACTTATAGACCCGGAACCAAAAATAATTGAACCAATAACATTTTCTTTAAAAATAATACCTTGAATACGATAAGCATAATCAAAAATAGTTGGCAAAAAACCTAAAATAACTAACGAAATAACAATATTTTGGGCCAACTTAGTTAAACTTTTATCCCCTTGCGTAGCCTTATCCGGATCTACTAAAGCATTAAGTAAAGCATAGGCTAAATAAAAAAGCATTACAACCCCTAAAATTGCATAAATTCGTCTCGCAAAATTACTAAAAACCTCATCCTGAAAAATTCGTGCATCAGCTAATTTAATAAAAATCTGATAAGCTTGCGAAACTGCCCAATAAATACATCCATCAATAAATAACAATATCTTATGAAACATATCATTAAGCCAATTCATCAAAAGCCCCATAATATCACCTACCTTCCTATATTGCAACTAGATAAATCATAAAGTCCAAACAAATGAAACAATAAATCTAACAAAAACGGTAAAAAGACAATCAAAGAAGCAATCAAAATACGCTTTAAAGTCCTAACTATAGCCTTCTTAGCTACATCACCATTAGCAAGCGTTTTAATAAAATCCATAATCGTTAAAGCAATAGCCACCACAGGCGCAACAACCTGGATTAAAATAAACAAACCATCTAATATCTTTTTTATTTCCTTTTCACTGCCATCCTTATTTAGAAAAACAGTATCACAATCAAAATCACCATTAGTAATAATAGGAAAATTTACCCCTGGATCAATTGTTGAACCATCACCACCACTATTCTCACTAGTTGTCCCCTTATCTATATCAATATCAACCGTTTCATTATACTTTAACCTAATAATACCATAAACAGGTTTCCCAAGAGTATTAGTAGTCCTTAAAAAACTTTTCCAAATACCACCTGTTTCATGCGTCGTATTAGTGCCTCTTCCGGCATCCAAATATTGCCTTACATCTTTATCATTCATACCAATATAAATATTCATATGGCCACTAAAGCATAAAATATCACCTGGCTCTAAATCAATACTACCCTCACTTACACCACTATAAGTATAAATATTAGCAATTGCCTTTAAAACATTCTCCGTTGAAGCTGGCCTATATACTAACTGATGATCATCACCAGACCATATCTTATTATTCTTACCAAACACCCCAAACCTTTGCAAAGAATGCACAACCATAAGGGCACAATTACTAGTTCGCTCACTAGCATTTCTAGCATCTTCCCAATAAGTTCTATTACCACTATTAGAATAATACCAGTTGCCATCTTCTTCCATTATCTTTGTCCATTCTTTTGCGGTATCTATCCACTGTGAACTACTACCAATAGTAACACTCTCTGCTAAAACATTTTTTCCTAATAGAAAGGAAAAAACCATGAAAAAAGAAAATAACCAAAGCCTTCTTTTTTTCATGTTTCACCTCTTCCTACAATCAATATTATACACTAAATTATGAAATACCACAATTACTTAAATCATATAATCCAAAAAGTTGAAATAATAAATTTATAATTAAAGGAATCATAATTAAAATGACCAAAATAACCAACCTTTTTAAAGTCTTTTTAAACACTTTCTTTAAATCATCCTTATTCAAAGATAAAGCCCGAGCAAAATCACTAATCGTTAACGCAATTAATAAAACCGGACCCAAAACAATCATAACCCTAAAAATCATATCCAAAATCTTCTTCAAATTCTTCTCTTCCTTAGTACCATCTTTCGTAACCCCATAAAAAATATTTTCACAAGTAAAATCACCCGTTGTCAAAGCCAAATTAAAATTAGGATAAGGATCTTTAAGACTACCAGTTATTTCACCGCCAACACCATCATTACCTACCTCTGGCGCACTATAATGCACCTCATTCCAATTCTTATAACGCATAAAATAAGTAAAATAACCATTACCCTCTCTGACCTGAGGACCAGACACTCCATTATGATTAGAACTATGAAAATACATATTCAAACCATTTTTCTTGCCAATATAAAGACCAATATGCTCCCCACTACCCCCATTATTTAAAGCAATATCTCCTGGCCTTAACTCCGACTCACTAATCTCTTCAAACAAACCATCATGAATAAAACTATTAGTATCAATACCACAAGCCACATCTAAAGCCCCACCTCGGTGAAACGCTAAAGAAACATAACCAGAACAATCTAAATACTGAGGCACACCTTCAATACACCCATTAGTATGACCGCCTCCCCACAAATATGTAGTTCCCTTACCAATCATCAAACCAGCTTCTCTAATAACACTTAAACGCCCACTATCCATATTACTTGGCCAATCATCAGATAAAGAAGTAAGCAAAGAAGCAATATCATCATTCATTCCACTTACATCAATACTAACCGCATAAACACAAAAAGGTAATAAGAAAACAACTAATAAAAATAAAATCTTCTTCATAATTATCCTCCTATTTTGCATCTACTTATATCATAAAGACCAAACAAATGAAAAAGTAAATCCAATAAATAAGGTAAAAATAACACTATTAAACCAATAACAATCCTAATAACAGTCCTTTTAATAACCTTCGGTTTTGCACTTGGCACGGCGGCAAACTTAATAAAATCCAAAACCGATAAAATAATTGCTAACAAAGGTCCAAGCCACTTCATAACCGTAAAAACATCATCAATTAACTTACCTACACTATTAAGATTACCAGTTTCAACATCAACCAGCAAATTACGGCAATCAAAATCATTACTAAAAGATAAAATAGGATAACCCTTAAAAGGATCAACTACTGAGCCACCCTTCCAATTATCAGGATCATTTTCATCATTTTCTGTAGTATCACCACCATCACTTGGAATATCCTCAAGCCTTGCACTACTACCAGCAAGCTCCACCAAAGCCTGAGCAAGTTCCTTAGCAAGTTCATCCTTTTTGCTAGCATAAACCCTTAAATGCTCATCATTATCCATAAAAAAAGTTTCCAAATAATAAGTTGGAATTTTTCGGTTAACATACATCTGCGTAACCGTCCCAAGACGTATATTAACTAAATTATAATCCTCAACAATCATTGCCCCACTAGTTCCAATAACTCTATCAACCGCATCAGTTATCTTAAGCGCATTTTCCTTAAACTCCGGCGTTATTTCCCTACTCATAACCGCACTATAATAAGCATCACTATCATTTCCCGTCGCATTAAAATGAAGCTCAAAAACAAATAAATAATTAGAAGCACCAACCTCATCAACATGCGGATAAGTAATACTAGTAGCATAATTACCAATCATTCCTTGCACAAAACCACAACAAGCAGAATCAACCGGATTACAATTACTACTAACATAACCTTCATAATCATTAAAATATTTATCACCAGCAATCTCATTAGCAATCTCATAAGGAATATCAGCTTGCTTTAAATAACCAGCAATTTTATCAATCATAATCCTTGCCTCAACATTTTCATAATATGTAACTCCATCAACAGTATTAGAAGCATGATTACAATCACTACCTCCTAAACCATGGGCAGCCTCAAGTAAAATCCTTTTATCACCATCTTTAGCAGTTGAATGATTAACCGCCCTTATATTAGGCATATATATAAACAATATTAAAACCAAAAACAAAAACTGTACTAATCTATTTTGCAAATAAAATCACTCCACCCTATTCACAATTTTTCACATTCAAAACACACGTAACACACTCTTTATAATCATTCTCATAAGGACTAAAACCATCAACCAAATCAAAAACAAAAACTATCAAAGTTGGTAAGAAAAATATTAAAACACCAGAGGCTAAACGTAAAATAATTGACTTAACAGCCTTCATTACCGCATCATCCTTAGAAGCCGTAATTGCCTTAAACAAATCAAATATTCCAATTACAATAATAACTGACGGTACCAAAATTTTTAAAATTCTTACAACCTCACCTATAATTTTTAAAGTACTCTTTAACCCACTGCAATATAAAGAAGCAGCTGATATTGGTGTAAAACAAAATACTACTCCCAAAATTAAAAGAAACAAAATCTTCTTAACCATCTTTTTCACACACCCATCTTTAAAAGATTATACCACACCTAAAGTAAAAAAACAAAAACATGTAGCAATATACATGTTATTTAACATCTGCGGTACTAACATTACCATGTCCACCGCCACCGCCTGTATTACTGTTACACTTTCTTACATCAAGTATACAATTAAAACATAAACTATTTTCCTTTTTAGCACTATCAAAACCATTAACTAAGTTAAAAACAACTAACACCAAAGTTGGCAAGAAAAATATTAAAACCCCACCAAGTAATCGAAAAACAAATTTTTTAACTACCTTACCAATCTCGCCATCCTTCATAATAGCCTTAGACAAATCTATTGTCCCAAAAACAATCAAAATAATAGGAACAAGAATTCTCAAAATCAAAACAATCTTACCAATAAACTTTAAAGGTTCAATTAGCTTTAAACAAGAATCAGCCAAAAAAATCACTTTATACCTCCTATCTTACACGAAGTATCATTACAGCTATTAACATCACAATTATTATAATCTAGTATACACTGCGTACAACAACACCAAGTATTCTGATACTGACTCCACTCATTAACAAGATCCATAGCAAACTGCACAATCCCTGGAATAAAGAAAATAAAAATACCCGCAACTAACCTAATAGCAATTGACTTAACAGCCGATAAAATCCTATCATCTTTCGAAGAAGTAACAGCTTTAAACAAATCAAATATACCCATAACTAAAATTATAATTGGCACCACAATCTTTAATAAATTAACAATACTACCAATAAACTTTAAAGGTTTTCTAAGCTCTGGCTTACTACAAACAGTTTCCAAATTAGTATCACTAACATCTCCCCAATCAGTAGTCATTGGAAAAGGATTACCATTTGTTTTTTCGTCGGTTAAAGAAGATGAAGTCATTTTCTTTTTTTTACTAAAACCTATCGTAACTGTCTTCTTATTCGTTGAAGTTTTATAAATAACCGCAGGACATACTAACTTATTGCCACTTTTAAAATCCTCACCAGTAGCCACTGACTTAAAAGTAAGATTTTTTGCACCCTTTCCCTTTACTATCGAATTTTTCAAATAAATTTTACCATTAGCCTTAGCTTTAACTGTATATTTAATTTTATAATTTTCTATTTGATAAGTACAAACTATACATTGATAATTATCACATGTAGTAGCGGCTTTAATTAAGGGCATAAAGAAAAAAAAGCATAAAAAACAAACAAAATAACCAAACTTCTTCATAATTACCCTCCTAAACAAATTATAACATAAATTATTTACTTATTTAATTTTTCTTCAATAATTTTGTAAACCTCTTCTCGGCCCTTTTTAGTTGTTGAAGAAAAATGAATAAAAGAGTCAATTTTCAACTCACTAAGAATATCCTTGTCCCTTAAAGTTCTATCCTTCATATTAACCTTATCATACTTAGTTGCAATAACCGTTGTATCTAAATTATAATACTTTAAAAAATTATACATCAAAACATCATCACTAGTTGGTTTATGACGATAATCAATAAGCAAAAAAACATGACTTAAATTTCCCCTGCTCTTAATATACTCCTCAATCATTAACCCAAGCTTCTTATAAATACTTTTCGAAACATTAGCATAACCATAACCAGGAACATCAATCAAATAAAAATCCTTATTTATTAAATAAAAATTTAATGTCTGCGTCTTACCCGGCTTACTACTAGTTCGCGCAAAATTCTTACGACCTATCAAAGCATTAATAAAACTAGACTTACCAACATTACTTCTTCCTACCAAAAGAAACTCCATCTTACCTGAATCAGGATATTGACTTTGCCTAACTGCTATCCTTTCTAGTTCAACTGAATCAATTCGCATAATTATTCCTCCTTAATAATACATGATGAATCAGCATTCAAAACACAATTTACACAATTTTTAAAATTTTCTGGAACATTAAGCTCAGCTGAAACCGGACCTTCTTCATCATTAGCAATATTATAAGCAACATTATATATCGTACTTAAAATAGTAGGTGATAAAAATATTACCATACCTATAACAACTCTCTTAATAATATTTTTACCCTGCTTTTTAGCATCATCAGCATTACCAGATAACATAATCTTACCCAAATCAATAAAACCTAAAATAATTATAATCGCTGGCACTAAAACTTTAGCAAGTGAAAGTAATAAACCTAAAAACTTTAAAGTTCTTGCCACAGTTGCTGTCGTACAAAACTTAGTTATATCAATACTACAATACTCATTATTATTACCACACAAAGTTTGTGGACTCCAATTTTGCACAACCGCCTTTGCCGCCGCCTCTATTTCTTCCTTAGTCGCATCTCTTACATTATCTTGACCATTTTGTCTTGCTGCCTCTATTGCCGCGGCACCATTTAAAGCTTTAAGCTTATCATCACTAGAATATTTAAAAGTAAACGTTTTACCATAAACTTTTTCATCATCTTCTTCAAAACATACAGCATATTCACGATCATTAGAAACCTGAAAAACTGAAGGACTAAGATCCTCAACTGGATGAGAAGCTAATTTATATGCATCACCTATTAAATATATATATTTATGAACATCTTCACGATTCTTAATATTATAAAGAACTGTATTCTTAGAAGAACTAGTATAATTAAAAACAAAATAATAACAATTTAAACCACTGTCCTTATCAGTATTTTTCCAAAAATCATCGTCCTTTTCAGGAATCACAATTGTACCTTCATTACCAATTTTTTGTGGCTTAGCAAAACTACCTTCTAGTTTACTAAGACCAGAAGTATCCTTATTAATTTTTGTGTCACCATCTTTATACTCTATTATTTTAGTTTTTTTACCCTTTCTATAAGCTATACTAATTAGTTTTTCTACTCCTCTCATCCTATAATCATCATCTTCAACATAGCTAGTTGATAAATATATTCGATTACCATCTTCTTTTAAAGAAAAATCTATAATATAATCTAAATTATTCTCATCACATCTATTAGCATCTTTACAACCAATAAGTTGAACTGAATAATTTTTAAGTTTTTTTAGCTTATCAACCACTGACTTTAAATTACTATCTTTAGATACATTACCAACATCAACTTCTATATTATAAAATTCACCTTCAGTAGTAACTTGCCATTTATTATTTTTTACAGAATTTGCCATAAGATCATATATATTACTTTCTGCCACTTTTAAAGTAATATCCTCAGCATATATTATTTTTGGAATAAACAATAAAACAAATATAAACAAAAGCCAATGCTTCCTCATATTACACACCGCCTTATAATTATTATATCAAAATAATGACATCAAAAAAAGGTGTAATTTTTTTAGCATCTATTAAAAAAAGAACCAAAGGTTCCTCATATACCAGATGAGAATAATTTTCTCATAATTCGTTTGATAGTTTTTCTATTTCGTCAATACTTAATCCAGTTATTTCTTGAATAAAATTATAATTCATATCTTTACTTAATAATTTTTTGGCAGTTTCTATTTTAGTCTCAGCTACACCAGCTTCATGACCAATCTTTTGTCCTATCTTTTGGCCATCTTCATAAGCTAATTTCTTATCTGTCCTTATCATTTTTTCCTTATCTTCATCATAGCTCATTAAACTTTGAAATGCTTCACTTTCATTTAACTTGATTAATTCCTTGGCATACTTTTCCATATAACTATCACCCTTTACTAGTTCTTTTAATTCTTCTTCATTTACATCTAGCATCACTAAATGCTTATACTTTATTACTTCATCTCTGTCTTTAGAGTACCAAATTTTTTTTATTCTGTCCATATTAAACTCCCAGATTTCAAAATTTTTCACATACTCTAAATTCCCCTCTTCATTCCTTATTTTATATTTTTCTAGTATCTCATATTTCTTTGGCGTACCATATGTAAAATCAATATGTAA
>CANQYR010000019.1 GCA_947628125.1 uncultured Bacilli bacterium | reverse complement strand
ATCATTAATTCTTCATTGGTTGGAATTACATATACTTTTACTTTGCTTTCTTCTTTAGATATTATACCTTCATTTTGATCTTTATAACCGGCAATTTGGCTATTTTTTTCTTTATCGATTAAAATACCTAGTAATTCTAAAGGCTGTAGTACTTCTTCACGCATAGTTATTGCATTTTCACCTAAGCCGGCTGTGAATATTATGCCATCACATTTTTGCAGCAAAACATAGTATTTACTTATTGTATCAATAATTCTTCTAACCATCATTTTTTGGGCAAGAACGCATTTTTCATCGCCATTTTTGATGCCATTTTCTACATCACGATTATCAGAATAACCAGATATAGCTATTAAGCCGCTTTCTTTATTTAAGGCATTATCTACTTCTTCAATGCTTAAACCATTTTTAAGCATATAAGTTACTATTGATGGGTCTATGTCGCCACATCTTGTTGACATCATTAAACCAGATACTGGTGTAAAGCCCATGGTTGTTTGATAGCTTTTTCCATCTTTAACAGCACATATACTGGCTCCATTTCCGATGTGACAAATAATAAGATTTACATCTTCTTTGTTTAATTTTTCTTGCATTTTTTTAGTTATGTAACGATAACTTGTTCCATGGAATCCATAACGGCGGACTTTATAGTCTTCATACCATTTAGAAGGAACTGGATATAGATAATTTTCCATAGGAATTGTGGTATGAAATGCCGTATCAAAGACAACAACATTAACAGCATTTGCTATAACTTTTTGGGCGGCTTTAATACCTACAATACTAGATGGATTATGTAAAGGCGCTAAAGGGGCATTATCCATAATTTCTTTGATTACTTCTTCGGTTGCTTCTTTGGCTTCATTTATTTTTCCACCTTGAACCGAACGATGCGCGATGGCTTTAATTTCATCTAAACTGTCAACAATTTTTTGGTTTAGAAGCTCTTCAACTAAATATTTGAAGGCTACTTCATGGTCTTTTAATTTGGCTTCCTTTTTTAGTTTTTCCCCATTAACTTTAATGGTATAAAAACTGTTTTCAATTCCAATTCTTTCAAAATAACCACTTATTAATAATTTTTCTTCTGGCATTTCATAGCATGAAAATTTTAATGATGAACTACCAGCATTTACACTTAATACTTTCAAAAATATCACTCCCAGAAATATTTTATCAAAACATTGGTTTAATTACAAGCAATCTGGACCTGTGGATATGTTTTTTCGTAAATTGTTGTCTTTTATTTTCGTTTTTTCAATGGGATATTCAATATTATTTTTTTGGTATGCTTTCATATAATTACCTTCTTTATATTAAAATGGTTTTTTTGTTCATAAATTATACAAAAAAACTACAAGTAATCGTTGTAGTTTTCTTCTTTTTTAGAGGTATCGATGATTGTTTCGTTTTTAACCGATTCGTTTATAAGAACATCATAATCAAAGTTTTTTTCATATTCAAGGCACTTATCTAATGTGGGATAAATGATGGGATGATCAGGGACAAAAATGGTGCAGCAATCTTGATATGGTAATATGCTCGTTTCATAGGTATTAATTTTTTTAGCTATTTCAATTATTTCTAATTTATCAAAACAGGCTACGGGTCTTATGACGGGCATTTTTACAACTTCGTTTATGACATTTAAGCTTTCTAGAGTTTGGCTTGCTACTTGGCCTAGGCATTCCCCGTTGATAATTATTTGACATCTATTTTTTTTGGCTATTTTTTCGGCAATTTTATACATCATTCGCCGCATGATGGTTATAAGATAATTATTTGGAACATTTTTATAGATAGTTTCTTGGATTTTGGTAAAAGGAATAACATGGATTTTAATGTTTCCTTGATAAATGGCTAGTTTGGAGGCTAAAGAGATGACTTTTTCTTTGGCCATGTCGCTGGTATGAGGTGGACTTTCAAAGTAAATGGCTTCTATTTTGACGCCTCTTTTTTGGGCCATGAAGCCCGCGACTGGACTATCTATGCCGCCTGATAACATTAATAGACCTTTTCCTAGAGTATTTGTTGGGTAACCACCTAAGCCTTTTAGTTTTTCAAAATATATGAAGGCAGTTGTTTTTCTAATTTCAACATTTATGGTTAAATTAGGGTTTAAAACATCAACTTTTTTGTTAGAAAAGTTTTTTAGGATATAGCCACCTAAATGTTTATTTAATTCTTGGCTATTTAGAAAATAGTTTTTATTGCTTCTTTTACTTACGACTTTAAAGGTTTGAAACTCTTTATTTTTTAGTAATTCATTTAAGGATTTTTCAATAACTTCTAGGTCATTATTTTTTAAATCATAGGCAATGGCTATTTCATGAATGCCAAAAACATTTTGAAGTTTTTCTAGTATTTGCTCATAATTATCATTTAATAAGGTAATAACCATTCTTCCTTTATCATAACTAATGGTTATTTTTTCATCTGCTAATATTTTTTCAATGTTTTGTTTTAGAGTTCTTAAAAAAAGATTAATATTACCTTTTTTGGTGTTTAACTCAGCATATTTAATTATTATTATCTTTTGCATTAGTTTCTCCTATTCTCACTTATTAATTCTAAAGGGGTGGAAAGCTGGGTAATTCGTTCCATAATTCTTCTTGATTTTAACGTTTCTTCTAAAGAGGCATTGGTTTGGAAATGTTTTTCTAATTCATCTAGGGTAAGGTTAGATGTGAAAAATGTGGCTTTGTTTTGGTTCATTCTTGTTTGTAAGATGGTGCCTAAGACTTCATCTCTTGACCATTCACTTACTTTTTCGGCACCGATGTCATCGATGCAAAGTAAGTCCACTTTTTCATAGGTTCTTATTTTTTCTTCATAAAATTCCCAATCGTTTTTTAAGGTTCTTAATAATTCTGGGAAGTATATTATTTCAGCGCTTATTTGTTTTTCACTTTTTAGTTCATTAAATAAGGCACTTATTAAAAAGGTTTTGCCACAGCCAAAGTTACCGTGTAGATATAGGCCTTTGTTTTTGGTATTTAAGTGGTAATTTTGGTAAAAATTATCCAACCATTTTATGACTTTAAGGCGTTTTTTATCGGTGATGTCGATGTCTTTCATTCTAGCATCTTGGTTAATGTTAGCCATTTTTTCATTGGTTTGTTGTTCTTTTATTTTTTGTTTTAAGTATTTACAAGGTACATAGGTAAAGTAAACTTTGTTAGTTTTTTTCGGAATAGATACGTGGCCTTGGAAATGATTTTTACATTTATTTAAGCCTTGGCAATTTTCACAGTTTTTTAGTTCATTTGTTGTGTCTATTAGTTTGGATGTAATAAGTAAGGCTTCTTTTTTGGTTAATTTTAATTCTTTAACTAATTTGACAAAATTTTCATCTTGGCAAGCTTCGGTGAAGTTTTTTTCTAAAGATTCAATGTTTTGTTTCCATGTTAGTTTCATATTTAGACTCCTTTATTTTTGATATTTTTCTAATATATTTTTTAGTTCCTCTTCTTCTTCTTGAGTCATTTTTTCTTTGGTTATTTTTTCGTTAAACCAAACTGGAACTTTAAGAGGGGTTTTAGCATTTTCTTTTTCGTATTTTTTGGTATATTTCTTATGTTCTTTTTCGGCTACTTCCATAGCTTCTTTGGCGGTTTTGATGTTTAAGCGTTTCCACTGTCCGGCGATAGTTTCAATAAAGGCGGTGTTTAATTTGTTGTTGTTTTTTTTAAGAACGTAATCGATTAAAACATTTACGACAGCTGGTTCTAGGCCAACATCGATGATTAAGTTTTCCAAAAGTTTTACATCTCTATTGGTTGGAGATGCGCCTTTATATTTGGATGCGAGAAAATCATAGGGGCTGGTGTTTTCAAAGACTTCAATGATTTTTCCTTTTTTGGACATGTCACCTTCAGGATTTTTTAGGTAAGCTGGCTGGGTGCGATAGATCAAGGTTGGTAGTTTACCTTGATGATGGTATTGATAGTATTTCCGGGTTTGAATGCGCAGGTTATCTTTATCAATAAAGCCTTTTTCATTTAAGGTCATTCTTAATATTTCTACCATTTGCAGGGTATCCATTTTATAAATAAAGGCTAGTTGATTGATTAGTTCTTTGACTTTTTTATTTAAGGCTCTTTCATTAATTATGCCTTTAGGAAGGGATGATAAAAGCATGTCAAAATCAACCCATTCTTGGAGTTCGATTGGTTTGGTTGTTCTACCTAGAGCTTCAAAAAGGTAGTTAGATGAAGATGTGTAGACTTGATCAAATGATGAGGTGATTTCGGTAAAGTTTTTTAAATCAAATTTTATTGTTTGGTATTCTTTTTTTAGTAAGTCATATTCATAAGAGCCAATATTGTTATATAAGACAACACTAAAGATGGGGTTAGAGAAAAATTCTTTGGCATTTAAGGGTGAATATAGTTCATAAACATAGTGATTGGGTTCACTTTGTTCTAAGTATGTTCTAATTAAGCCAGCAGCTTCAAGGGCAATTCTTGCTTTTTTGATATCTTCAAGGTTTGTTTTTAAAATGGTCATTAAATGATGATGGGTATATTCCATGCTAACAAAATGGAAGCGATCTAAGTCCCGCCATAAGGTGAGATATAAACTTACTGCAAGGCTGCCAATTATTGGTTCATAAAGATTGACTAGGTTTTTGCGGTCTAATTCTGTTAAGGTTGTTTTATTAATAACCATATATTGATCAGCTGGCAAAAAAGCTATATCCATAGTAACTTCCACCTTTCAATTTAGTATTATATAAAAATTTTCTTATATAAACAAGCTTTTTAGCGGATTAGATAAGGGTTATCTACTGTGCCTTCTCCGCCGATTATTTTAACGTCTTTTTTTAAGTAGATGGCAGGATAGATGGCATATTTGTTGCTTACAAATGTCGCTTTTAGGCCAACGTTTTCTTGGTATGTTAAGGCATAGGCTTTGCTTTGCAAAGAACTTACAGGGTTTATGAGCCAAAATTTGGAGCGGTCTATAGTTAGCCAGTTAGAGTTATTTTCATTTAAGAATGCTATGTCACTAGCGGATAATAAGCCAACATAGTCATCAATTTGCATATTTCTTTCGACCATATCTTGGCAGTAAGTGCCAGTTTCGCAGCTTATTTTAAATTCACTTTGTTCGTTTTGGATATAATTATTATAGTTAGGTGTTTCTAATTCATTTTCATCAATTGTGCCTAAGTACCATGGATTTTTAGCAATATATTTAAGGACATTTTCTAGGCTTTTACCATATAAATTGGCATCGTTTTTTAAATAGTCATTGTTTAAGAAGTTTTTTAAAGTTGAAGTTGCCCAGTTATTGGTGCCCATGTTGTTGTTTTCGTTTGATTCATCCCAGGAATAGGTACCTAAGGAGTCTTTTAGTATTAGTTTAGTATAGTAATTGTCATTTATTTTAAAGGTGCCTATTATTTGCCAAAGAACAGGATCATTTTCTTGGTAGATGATACTACATTTACGGTTTTCATTTAAGCATGATGACATTTCTTTAAAGTCTTTAATGTCTAGTTCATCGGTTTTAGAGATGCCACGGTAGATGGTATAGGGATATTTTTGGCCAATGTCAATATAGTTGTTTGGATTGTTACCAATATATCTTACATTATCATTTTCTTTGACGAGGTCGTTTGTTTCTAAGGAAAGAAGGCAATCATTTAAAAGTAAGTGATGATTATCAACGCATTTTACTACGTCTTTGCTAGGGTTAATTAGATAAGTTTTGGCAAGGATCCATTTTGTATAGCTTATTTCTAATAATACGCATATGATAAGGGCAAGGCTGATTAGAATTAAGCAGCAATTTCTTTTTTTTAATCTTCTTCTTTTCTTTTGCATTTTTTACCACCTACTACTTTATAAGCATTTTATCATAAAGAAAAAGAAAACTCTAGTTAAAAAGTTTTCTAACAATTGTTTTCACAGGTTGGACTAGTTATTTCTTCGATCATTTGGGTTAATATATTAAGTAATTCTTGTTTTTCGTTTTCTTTTAATGGGGCGTAGGCATCTTTTTGGCTTGAGACGGTGCCAACATGGATTTTTAGTATTTTTCCGTTTTTGACGGTTACAACAGTTGGGCTATATAGTCTTTTTTCGTTGGTGTTTATTTGTTCATTGTTTTTGTTTTTAAGGGTGTAATCATCTAACTGGTCATGTAGTAGTTCTAGTATTTGATAATAGGCACTGGTGCCTTGTTTTTTTACGATGACATTATTATCCTCATCTAGTTCTAGTTCATCACGAATATCTAAAACGTCAAGGTAGTATATTTTGGCTATATTGGTTTGTTTGGCAGCTTCATCCAAGACGTTTATTAAGTTTCGGCACCATGGGCAAGTATTAAAGCCAAAGAAGATTACGGCAGTTTGATTTTTGATGATGTCAACTATTTCATCTTCGCTTGTTTTTTTAAAGACGTTATCTTCTCTTATATTTACGGTTGGATATGTTTTTTGGTTGTTTTCATTTACAATGTTGTTTAATTTTTCGTATTCTTCTTTTACTACTTTTCCATCATCTTTGATGATGTTTTTTTCATCTTTGATATAGGCAAAGGATATTAATACTATCCCTAAGATAATGATAAGTGTTAATAAGGCAATTAACATAAATTTATCTTTTTTCAAAAATACCACTTCCTGTTATTATTTTACAGGAGTTTTTATTCGGTTTCAACTAAATATTTAATATTTTTAATGACTTTTTTTTCAATTCTGGAGATATAGGATTGACTGATGCCTAGCATGTTTGCGACTTCTTTTTGGGTGTAACTTTCGCTGTTGTTTAGGCCATAACGAAGAACCATGATTTGTTTTTCTCTTTGGTTTAGTTTGTTTATTTCTTTGGCGATGAAGTTTTTAGAGGCGCTTTGTTCATAGGCATCGCTTACTAAATCAGTGTCGGTTCCTAATATGTCTTCTAAATGGAGTTCGTTTCCTTCGGCATCATAGTTTAGGCTATCTTCTAGAGATATTTCTTTTTTGCGTTTTTTGTTTTTTCTTAGAAACATTAATATTTCATTGGATATGCAACGGGATGCGTATGTTGCTAGTTTAATGTTTTTATCGATTTTATAGGTTTCTATTCCTTTAATAAGGCCAATGGAGCCAATGCTAACTAAGTCTTCAAGGTCATAGCCGGTGTTTTCGTATTTTTTGGCTAGAAAGACGACTAATCTTAGGTTATGTTCAATTAGTTTGTTTTTAGCTTCTTGATCGCCTTTTTTGGCTTTGATTAGGTAGTATTGTTCTTCTTGTTCTTTTAATGGTGGGGGCAGTTTATCACTGGCGCCCACGAAATAGCATGTGTTTTGTTTTTTTAATAACCAACTTATTAATTTTTTGATCATAAAAAGTCCTCCTCGCATTTAGCATTTAATACACATTCTACATCATTTTTAATAAGGTTATTTTCACTTATACCTAAAAGGTAGTCAACACGACGAATGCCATTTATTTCTAAGTAGCTAAGGCTAAGGCATTTTAAAAGGCCATGGTTATTTAGGCTTTCATAGGCAACGTATATGGGTTTGTTTATTTTTACGATCCCTTTTAAGAGTTTTTTGCTGATTAATATTATTTTTTTATTGGTGATGGGATCTATTAGATTATTGCCGGTGTCGATAAAGCCGTTTAAATTTAGAATTTTGCCGTTTTTAAGTTTTATGGATACTTTCATTAATTTAGCATAGAAAATTAGTTTTTTTCTTTGCTTATAATAAATATATAAAATTATGGGTGAGATTATGATTAAAAAAAGAAAAGAAATGGAATAATTTTGATAAGTAAAGATAAGGCCTTGATGGCTTTCAGAAAAGCTTAGGTTTAGAAAGTACAAAAAGCCGCCTAAAACGGTGCTGGTCATGTAAAAATAACTAAGGCAGGAAATGATTTTTTTGGTTCCAAAGGTTACGATTATTATTACAAGGCTAAGAAGTATTTTAAAAAGGAATAAAGTGATGGTGGTAAAGTTTATGAACAAAGAAAAGAAGCTTAAGGAGCCAATTAAGCTTCCTATAATAAGGCGGGATAGTTTGGTATTTAGTTTTAATGTTATGGACACGGTTAGTAAGAGGATAAAATCAAAGTAAAAATTAAGGAAGAAAACGGCATCTAAATATATTGTCATTTGACCACCCATATAAGGATACCACAAATAAAAAAAAGATTTTGTCGAAACAAAATCAATATTCTTTACTTCTTAAAAAAGATGGGATATCGTATTCGGAATCATCATCGTCAAATCGGCGTTTTGGTAAGACTTCTTCTTCATTTTCTTCTTCATCTTTACCATCAAAGCCGGTTGCAATTACAGTTACGATTACTTCGTCGGTTAAATTGCTATTAGGGATGGCTCCAAAGATGATGTTTATATCAGAGTTAGCAGCTTCTCTTACGGTTTCAACGGCATCTTCGATTTCAAATAGTGTTAAGGAATCACCACCGGTGATATTTATGATGGCATCAGTTGCTCCATCGATTGTTGTTTCAAGTAAGGCACTTGAGACGGCTTGTCTTGCGGCTTCCACAGCTCTATTTTCACCTATTCCCATACCAATACCAATAAGGGCAGTTCCCGATTTTTCCATGACGGTTTTGATGTCCGCGAAGTCAAGGTTTACGATTCCAGTTACGGCGATTAAGTCAGATATTGATTGGACACCACGGTGTAAGACGTTGTCAACTTCTTGGAAGGCTTGTTGGAAGGTTGTTGTTTTATCAATTATTTCTCTTAAGCGGTCATTAGGAATAATTATTAAGGTATCAACGTGTTTTTTTAGTTCTTCTAAGCCTACTAGGGCATGTTCCATTCTTCTTTTGCCTTCAAAGCGAAAGGGTTTGGTTACGATGCCTACGGTTAGGGCGCCTGTTTCTTGAGCAATTTCGGCAATGATTGGGGCCGCTCCTGTTCCGGTTCCCCCACCAAGACCGGCGGCAACGAAAACCATGTCAGCGCCTTTAACAGCTTCTTCGATTTCTTTTTTACTTTCTAGGGCAGCTTCTCTTCCGATTTCCGGGTTAGAGCCAGCGCCTCTTCCACCTGTTATATTTTTACCAATTTGTATTTTATTTTGAGCTTTAGAGGCATTTAATACTTGTAAATCAGTATTTACAACGTAAAATTCAACGCCTTGGACGCCTTCTTCTATCATTCTATTAACTGCATTATTACCGCCACCGCCGACACCAAATACTTTGATTTTAGCGATTGGGTCTATTTTTAAATTATCCATTTTCTAATCCTCCTTTAGTTATCAAAGAAATATCCAAATACTTTTCCCAAGATTGAATTTTCATTAATGTTAATTTTTTTATTAGCTCCACAGAATTCATCAAGTTGTTCATAGTTAAATATGGAAAATTCTTGATTTCTTAAGCTAAGTTTGTCTAAATAGTATTTAATTAAACCAACTGAAGCGGAATAAATATTAGTTCTTAGTCCTAATTCTTTTGTGAAGCCTATTTTAGCAAAATGACCAAAAACTTCTTCACATAGATAGGAAAAGTTAGGCATCTCGCTTATTCCACCTGTGATTATTATATAATGAATTTGTTTTTTTGTTAAGAGGTTTATTTCTTTTTTTGCTAATTTAAGAATTTCTTCAATTCTTGAAGAGGCTATTTCGGTTGCTTCATATTCGCTGATAGATATTTTTTCACCTTGTTTGTTAGTGTATTCTTTTTTATTAAAGTGGCTAACATTTCTTTTATGGGCTAAAGCAAGGTTTAGGCGAATATCTTTGCATTCTTTTTTGGGGGTTTTAATTATGTAGGCAATGTCATTTTCGATGTCAACCGCGCCCATTTTTAAAGATTTTATGTTGGTTAAGATGCCTTTATTAAAAATTGATACGGTTGTTGTTGTATGGCCTAAGTTGATGATGGCTCCAACTTGGTTTTTAATTTCTTTATTTTGGAATTCATAGTAATCACCGATGGCTGTAAAGGTAGCATCAATAGTTTCGACACCGATTTTAGATAAGCATTTGATATAGGGCATAATGTTTTGTTTAGGGATGGTGGTAAAAATAGTTTTGACTGTGCATTTTTGGCCATGTTTACCAATAGGGTTGGTAATTATTTCATCATCGACTTTAAAGTTGATGGGCATCATGGTTGCTAGTTCTTCATCGTCTTCAATTTGATTATAAGAAGATGCTTGCATTGCTCTTATGATATCTACTTGTCTTACGCTTTCTTCTTCGTTTTGGATTGTTGTGTAGCCTTCATTCATGTGAAACTTAACATCATCACAAGGAATGGTTATTAAGACTTTAGTTACGGCTACTCCTAAAAGTTCTTCGGCTTTTTTAAATAGTTCTTTTAGTTGATTGGTTAAGGCTTGGTAGTCAGTTACAAAGCCTTTATCAATTCCTTTTGATAAAACTTTAACCGCGGCTAAGACATTTATTTTGCTTTTAAAGTATTCACCGACAACTAATTTGATGGTATCACTGCCAAAGTCGACACTTGCTAATATTTTTCTCATTTTTGCCACCTTATTTTCTTATTTAATCATTATACCGAAAATATGCTTAAAAAACAACTTTTTTATAATTAAATGGCTAAAAAAATAGCATCTTTTAAAGCTAATTTTTTAAAGGACTTTTTTTCTTATGTAAGTGATAAATTCATAATTATAAGGATTTTTTTCGTTTTTAATTTCGGTCATTCTTTCTATTTTTTCCCACTCTTGTTCATTTATAATAGGAAAATAGGCATCGCCAGCAAAATTTTCATGTATTTTGGTAATATACATTTTATCTGTTTTTTGAAAAAGCTGTTTATAGATAATTGCTCCACCAATAACAAAGTTTTCTTCATTAGGGTTAATATAGTCATTTAATTTTTCGATATCATTTACAATTTGAACATGCTCATCTTCTATTTTATAATCTTTATCTTTAGTAAGAATTATATGTTTTCTATTGGGAAGGATTTTACCTAGTGATTCAAAAGTTTTTCTTCCCATAATTATAGTGTGATCCATCGTTAGGTTTTTAAAATGTTTTAGATCTTTTGGTAAATGCCAAATTAGTTTATTGTTTTTTCCTATTACATTGTTATCTGATACCGCGGCTATAATGCTTAACATTTTTCCTTATCTCCTTTACCTTTGTTATATAATACATAATTTTATTATTCAATATATTGTTTGATAATCCCAATTATATTTTTCATTTTTTAGCTTGTCAAGCGATTGATATTTTTAAATTATTAAAAAATCTTAATTTTCGTTGTATTCTAGGACAAAAGGATTACTTACTTCGCCATAAGTTGGATCATCATTTGGTTTTATTTTGACATCACCTTTTAAATATACAGTTGGACGAATGGCACTAGTATAGCTAGCGTAGTAGGTGATCACATATCCGCTTGAGGTGACATGGAACACACCGGTAGCAGACGTCGAAGCAGGCACTGGTGTTATTGTCCATTCATCACTACCAGGTACATATAACCAGTCATTTGTCATACAACTATCACTATTATATGAATACATTGATTTTCCTAAACATGTCTCTCTTACTTCTGTTCCTATGGCATATCCATAATCCGATAGATACATTAAACCTACTTTTCCAGTCCATGTTGTCGTTCTGTCTATTTTATCATTACAATAAGTCCCTCCACTACATACTTCTTTTCCATTATGATCACTTCTTTCTGCTTCATACATATAACTTGCTGTTATTAATTTTTCATTTCCATCATATTTTATTGGCATTGTTCCCGTATTCCATTTTACACTGGCTATCATATTTCTTGCTTCTTCACTTATTCCAATAGTTGGCCAATCAGGGCAGGTTTCTATAGTATTATTAGAACTTCTATAACATAAGTTTGATCCAGTACGTCTATATAAATATTCATCATTTAATACTTTCTCTATATCGGCCTCGCTCCACTCATTTACTCCATAACCATAATTTATCCCTGTTGATGAACTATCCCAGGATAATTTTGTGTCAAATGGATCCTTTATTATCTTTATATAACTTCCAATATTTCCATCTTCTCCTTCAATATTGTTCATTATTCCTATTATTCGCCACATAGAGTCACCTGCTCCATGAATTTTTGTACAGTTATATTTATATGATGACGCTGTGCTACATTCTTCATATGATGTGTATGTCCTATAGTTTGTTGTTGATGTACTGCTATAATAGCCCATAGTATACATCTGTTTCATAAACTTCATTGTTAAAATTTACATAATTTTTTGGATCACTTCCAACATATCTTAAATTTTTATCTTCCGTATCATCATATAATAACTCATCTGTTTCACCTTTCTTATAATACTTACAAGCCGCTCCTTCAGGATAAAGCAAACAAGCGCGATCTTCTTCATCACCAAAATATAATGTACAACTTGTTTTTGTTTTCTTTAAATTATTTACCACTATATTATCCCAATCTTTGTCATTCCATTTAATTATTGCATCATTTGTACACCTAGACCCAACATACAAAACACCACTTTCTTTTAAAGGTATATCATCAACTTTTTGATCACCATTATAAAAAGCAAATTCGATGTCACCTGTTCCACTACTCATTTTTAACTTGCCATTTATTATTCTAAATGTTGCTTTCATTTGATAATTGGCATAACTTTGGTATACAAATAAGCCAATAAATATAGCACATATAATTGCTAGTATTATAAAGCTAGTTTTTCCTTTTCTATCTTTATCATATTTCTTTAGCTTCATATAGGTCACCCTATTATTTTTATAACACTCTACCCCCCCCC
>CANQYR010000018.1 GCA_947628125.1 uncultured Bacilli bacterium | reverse complement strand
CCCCTAAAGCAATAATTTAAAAAGAAGCTTGACGCTTCCTTTACTCTAAAACAGCTTTTATTCTTCTAACACCCGCTGATGACGATTCTTCCTTTTTTATTTTAAATTTGCCTAAAACACCAGTATGCTCCACATGCGGACCACCACATAATTCCTTAGATACATCACCAATCTTATAAACACTTACAATATCAGGATACTTATCTATAAACATACACTCAGCTCCACTAGAAATAGCTTCCTCTTTCTTCATCGTCAACTTTTCAACCTTATAATCAGCCTTGATCCATTCATTAACTAAATCCTCAACCTTAGCTAACTCATCCAAACTAAGCTTATGATCACAAGAAAAATCAAAACGTAACCGCTCAGAAGTTATATTACTACCCTTTTGATGAACATCCTTACTTACAACCTTTCTTAAAGCTGCATTAAGTAAATGTGTAGCCGTATGATACTTAATCTCCATATCACTATTTCCGCTTAAGCCACCCTTAAACATTCCTTGTGAAGCCGTCCTAGACTTTTTTTGATGTTCCTTAAACAATTTTTCAAAACCTTCTAAATCAACATTCATATCATGCTCATGAGCAACCTCTACCGTAAGCTCAATTGGAAAGCCAAAAGTATCATATAAATGAAAAGCCGTAAAACTATCAACATCCTTCATATCCTTAGTAAGCTTATCAAAAACCTTCAAACCCTTTTCCAAAGTCTTATTAAACTTTTCTTTTTCCGTTCTAAGGACCTCTAAAACAACCTCTTCATTTTCCCCTAATTCCTTATAAGTATCCTTATAAAGATTAATAAACACCTTCGCAATTTCTTCCTCAAAATTACTATTTAAATCAATATTAAGCTTCCTAGCATGCCTTATACACCTTCTAATTAACCTGCGCAAAATATAACCCTGATTGGTATTACTAGGCTTAATACCACTTGGATCAGCCGCGATAAAAACCGCTGTCCTAATATGATCCAAAATAATCCGCATCGACTTTTCATTACCCTCATATGGTAAATTACTAATCTTCTTCAAAAGCTCTAAAGCATCATGCCAAATACTAGATAGATAATTATCATTAACACCCTCTAAAATAGCAACCGTTCGCTCAACACCCATACCAGTATCAACATTCTTTTTCTTAAGCTCACTAATATTACCATCAGCATCTTGATAATACTCCATAAACACATTATTCCATATCTCTACCCAGCGCTCATCCAAAACATCAAAAACAATAGGAACAGGATCTAAACTACGCCAATAAAATATTTCCGTATCACAACCACAAGGCCCAGATTCACCCGCTATCCAAAAATTATCATCACGCCCTAAATAAGCGATCCGATCCTTTTTAATACCTAAATCCATCCACCTTTTCGCACTCACATCATCCCTAGGTATTTTATCATCACCCTTAAAAACCGTAATAGCAAGCTTTTCCACCGGAATATTCAAAACTTTAGTCAAAAAATTAAAACTATACTCAATACTTTCATGCTTAAAATAATCACCTAAACTCCAATTACCAAGCATCTCAAAAAAAGTATGATGCGTCTCATCACCAATACTATCCAAATCAGTAAGCCTAACACACTTTTGCACATCACAAAGCCTTTTTCCATAAGGATGATCCTCACCCATCAAATAAACAATTAAAGGCTGCATCCCAGCCGTATTAAATAAAACAGATGGATCATTTTCGGGCACCAAAGGCGCACTTGGAATAACAACATGACCTAAACTTTCAAAATAATCTAAATACTTCTTCTTCAAATTCATTTTAAATCCTCCAATAACTCATATACTTCATTTTTCAAATTCTTCTCATAATGATTAACTATCGTAAAATCAAAACCAGTAAAATCATCTAAAGCATGCTCCGAAATATGATTAGCCTCTTTAACAGACAAAGGCGAATCCTCAAACTCATTCTTAACCAAAATAGAAATAGGATGATAATCCTTCATCTTCAAAATCTCATCCGGATACCTAACATCACTTATAATCACAACATCAAAAAAGCGCTCATAAACAAGCATATCCGTCTTCATCCGTCTAATTAGCAAATCACCAAGCTTCAAATTTTCCCTTACAAAAGAACCAATCTCTTGCAAAAAAGTCCTAGGCTTCGTTAAAGAATTACCATCCCAACCTAACATTTCTTTTGCATACAACTTCAAATACTTACTATACTCAGTAATCAAAGCCTTCTTATTCTTCTTCTCATAAAACTCCATAATTAACTTTGCAACTTCACTCTTACCACTTCCAGATTTTCCCGCAATTAAAAATAATCTCAACCTAATCACCCACTATTTACTAGATTCCTCAATCAACTCATTATCATGAAACAAATTATACTTTTCCTTAAAAAACTTCCATACAACCTTAGCCAAAGCAATACAAGGAGTTGCCAAAATCATTCCTATGATACCAAAAAAATGTTCAAAAATCAACAAACCAACAATAATAGTAACCGGATGTAACTTAGTTGTTTTACTCATAATAATTGGCTGCAAAATATTATTCTCAACCAACTGCACAATAACTGCCACAATAACCGTCATAAAACCAACCAAAGGACCTTGTGAAAAACCAATAATAGCTGCAATTACACCACCTATATAAGGACCAATATAAGGAATCAAATCCGTAATACCACATAAAAGTCCAAAAAGTAAAGGTGCCTGAAGCCCTACTACCCAAAAACCAAACGAATCACAAACAAAAACCATCAAAGCCACCAAAAGCGTCCCATTAACACTCTTTCTAACCTCAGTTGAAATATTAGTAATCAAAAGTGACATCTCAAAACGATTTTTCTTAGGCATCAACTGTAATAAATGACCACTTATAGAATTAAAATCCATTAAAATATAAACACCAATCACCAAACCAAAAGTAATTGTCACCACACTTGAAAATAAATTACCAACAAAACTAACCAAAAAAGTTGGCAAACTAGTTAAAAACTGATTAACACTTCCAGTCAAAGTATTTAAAAGACCATTTTTAGCTGACTCAAAATCAAAACCATTAATCCTATTTAACTTATCAAATATATTATTAATAACATTCTCTATCTCCTGAAAAATAGCCGGCAAATTATGAAGCAAAACCTGAAACTGCGTATAAATAGTTGGAATCAAAAACCTAATAAACAATATAACCGCTAAAACAAAAACACTATAAACAATAATCGTACCTAATACCCGAGGAATTTTTTTAGACTCCAACCGCGTAACTAACGGATTCAAAAGCCAAGCCAAAACAAATCCAATAAAAAATGGTGCCAAAACACTAAGCAAATTCCATAAAAAACCCCAAACACCCCACTCTCTAGCAATAATCGTAACAATCAAAATCATCGAAACAACCATCGCAATATAAAATAAATGCAATATCTTCTTCGATAAACTAATAACCTCATTAACCTCTTCCATATTAACTTTATCACTAGGTTTAAATAATTTCATAAAAAAATCCCACCTTTAAACTAACCTAATTATATTCTAAATAATAAAAAAAAGCAAATAAACAAAAAAAGAATTTCTAAAAGAAACCCTACTTCAAAATCTGATAAGACTCTTCCTCCAAATTATCTAAAACAGAAGGAGTATTTAAAACCTCACTAGAAGGTTCAATCTTCTTTGGCAAATCAGCCATCTTTGGAAGCTCAAACTGTGGCTTAACAATCTTTTCTTCATCCTTGCGATTAACATAAACAGAACTAAACACAGCCGGCCTTGGAACCTTAACAGGTTCTTCCTTTTTAATCTCACTAACAAGCTCACTTGGCACAGGATCAGGACTAACAGACTCAAAACTTGGAAAAGCAAAAGGCTTCTCTTCAATTACCGGCTTAACCTCTTCCTTCTTATCCTTCATCGTCTCAAGCTCCTTGCTTATTGCATTAGCCAAAGCATCAAAATCAAACTCCTTATTAGAAGGCTTTTCATCTAAACTAGGAACTACAGATTGCTCTTTTAAAGAAACACTTTCATCATTAAATAAATTAGGAGTAGTAAACTCTAAAGGAACTTCCTTGCTAACTTCCTTAAAAGGCTCACTAACTTGTAAATTATTACCAACTAAAGTATTTTGATTGGCTAAAAAAGGATCACTATTAACAACAGGTGCATCATTAGCCAAAGTAGGAGCATCATTTGTCACTATACTACTAGCAAAATTATTGCTAACTAAACTATCATTTGCCACTGCACTATTTCCAAAATTATTACTAACCAAATTATCACTTGGCATTGCATTATTTACTAAATTATCATCTACTATAGGTTCATTTAAAGGTGTATTTAAAGATATCGGATTTTCAATACTATTTCCTAAAGGTTCACTTGTAATTGGTGATAAAACTTCCTTTTCTTTCTTAGACTTCTTACTCTTTGCTTCATCTTTCTTACCAAAAAACAAAACAATGAAAAAAAGTATAACCAAAACGGCAATCACCGCAACTAAGTAAATGCCGAAATTTTCATCACTATAAAGTTTCTGTAAAAAATCCATACATGAATCACCCTTTATTCTTTTTAACCTAAAATTAGAATATCACAAAATAAACATCAAAGTCAATCATAACTTTACATTAGCATCTAAAAAAACCGTTCACATATAACGGTTCATTTGATTCATAACTTGTTTAATTTGCTTTTGACTTGGCTTTCTACCCATACCACTCATCATTGCTTCAATCATCTTCTCATTAATTGGTGGATTTTTTTTCAAATACTTTTTCATCAGCATCCTTGCTCCAAAAAAACCAATCACCAAGCCAATAACTAAACCAAGTAATATCATTAAAATATCGTGTAACATAACATACCTCCTTACTTAGCTTCCTCTAAAGCCCTTGATTCTCTTATAACCACAATCTTAATAGTTCCAGGATATTGCATCTCTTTTTCAATCTTTTCCTTCATCTCTCTGGCAATTTTATAAGTTGCATTATCACTAACCTCTGAAGGCTTAACCATTACCCTTATTTCTCTACCAGCTTGCATAGCATAAGTTTTTTCAACACCCTCAAAAGAATTACCAATCGCCTCTAATTCCTCTAAACGCTTGATGTAATTTTCTAAAGAATCATTACGCGCCCCTGGCCTACTAGCTGATAAAGTATCAGCAATCGAAACCAAATAAGAAACAACACTAGTAGCCGGTGCATCCCCATGATGCGAAGCAATAGCATTTAACACAACCTCATCCTCATGATACTTCTTAGCAATACTTAAACCAATCTCAACATGACTTCCCTCAAGTTCAAAATCAATTGCCTTACCAATATCATGAAGTAACCCAGCTCTCTTAGCTAAAGCCACATTCTCCCCAAGCTCACTAGCCAAAAGTCCACATAACTCACCAACCTCAATACTATGTTGCAAAGCATTTTGACCATAACTTGTCCGAAAATTAAGCTTACCAATTAACTTAACTAACTCAGAATCAACCTTGGAAATACCTAACTGAAAACAAGCATTGTTACCATACTCCATAATCTTGCTATTAATATCCTTACTAACCCGATCATAAACCTCTTCAATTCTTGATGGATGAATTCTACCATCCTTAATTAAAGACTCAATCGTTAACTTAGCAATCTCCCTGCGAAGTGGATCAAAAGAAGAAACAACAATCGTCTCCGGCGTATCATCAATAATCAAATCAACACCCGTAATAGCCTCAATAGTTCTAATATTTCTACCTTCCCTACCAATTAACCTTCCCTTCATCTCATCATTAGGAAGATTAATCGTACTTACCGTTTGCAAAGTTGCCACATCCGCACAATACCTTTGCATTGCCTCAACAATAAGCTGCTTAGCTTTTTCATTAGAAGTAAGCTTTGCTTCTTCTTCCTTTTCCTTTATCAAAGCCGCTACTTCCAAAGCCATTTCTTCCTCAGTTCTCTTTAAAATCAAATCTCGAGCTTTTTCTTTACTAAATTTGGCAATTTGCTCAAGCTTGTCCATTTCCTTTTTTATTAAATCTGCTAATTCCTCTTCTTTGCCTTGTAATTCCTTTTGCTTAATTAATAAATTTTCATCTTTCTTATCTAAAGACTGATCCCTTACCTGTAACATCTCATCACGTTTATCCAAATTAGCTTCCCTCTGAAACAAACGCTCCTCAGTTACCGTAAGCTCCTCTTTTTTCTCTTTAAGTTCCTTTTCAACTTCCTGCTTTAAAAGCTGACTTTCTTCCTTAGCCTCCAAAAGCCTTTCCTTCTTTAACTGATCAGCTTCCTTTTGGGCCTCACTTACAATTTTATTTGCATCTTTTAAAGCCCTCTTATTTAAAAATGTATTAAAAGCAAAAACTCCCACAGCGCCAAAAACTGCACCCAAAACTACAGCCAAGAGGATTGTTGGACTCATATTTCACCTTTCCTCTCTAAATATATATATAGAAAATTTTAATAATCTACATATTTATTATAATGGCAAATCAAATTTTTTACAAGTCCTATAAATTTTCCTGATAATTATTCATAATCTTATTCAAATAATACATTTTCTTATCAAGCTCTTTAATATCTTCAGCATAACTTTCCAAAGCCCTTGATACATCAGAAGGAATAGTATCTGGAAACTTATACCTAATCTTATGATCAATACTTGCCCAAAAATCCATTGCAATCGTCCTAATTTGAATCTCTGCCTCCACATACTCCACATGATTTTCCAAATATATTGGCACCAAAACATTCATATGATAAGAAGTATAACCACTTTCCTTAGGATTTTCTATATAATCTTGCCTCTTCTTAATAATAATATTATGCGAATTATTAATAATACCCACAATATCATAAACATCACTTAAAAAAGAAACAACAATCCTAAGCCCCACAACATCTGGCACCCCAACCAAAACATTATGCTCATTAAACTCCAAATTCTTTTCCTTAAGCTTATTTTTAATACTATCAATACTCTTTAGCCGTGACTTAACATGTTCAACCGGATTATACCCGTGCCTGTTAACAAACTCCTGAAGCAAAATATCAACCTCTACCTCCAGCATCTTCAATGCATATTGATACTTTAAAAAATAATTACTTTCCAAACAATTCATCTCCTTATAAAGAAAAAAGATACCACTTCGTACCTCACAAAGTAAGTATAACATGAAATATCTAATTTGACAAATAAACATTTTCTTAGTATAATTTAAACCGCTACGAGTTAGGCAGCAAATTAATTGTAATTAAAGTGTAGTCTAAGATTTTACTATCATGAGTATAATCTGCCTTTAGAAAATGTTAATAGACTACTCCCTAATGAAAATTAATTATTAACTTTAGCAAAAAAGAAAGGAGGAACAAAAATGGCAAGATATACAGGACCAGCTTACAAAAAATCACGTCGTCTATCATTCTCTACCCTAGAAAACGGCAAAGACCTAGCTAAAAAACCATTTGCCCCTGGCATGCACGGTAACGAAAGACGTCGTAAATTAAGCGAATATGGAATCCAATTACAAGAAAAACAAAAAGTAAGAATCCTTTACGGACTAAACGAAAAACAATTCCATAAAGTATTTGAAAAAGCCTCAAAAGAAAGCGGAATCACTGGTGAAAACCTATTAGTATTACTAGAAAGCCGTTTAGACAACCTAGTTTACCGCATGGGCCTTGCTAATACCCGCCGCGGTGCAAGACAACTAGTAAACCATGGTCATATTACCGTAAACGGCAAAAAAGTCGACATTCCATCATATACTTGCAAAGTAAATGACATCATTGCCGTCAAAGAAAATAGCACATCACATCCTGCTATACTACAAAGCTTAGAAGCTAATTTAAATACTAAAGCATTCGTTGAATTTGATAAGAAAAAACTTACTGGTAAATATCTAAGAAAACCAAACCGTTCAGAACTAAATCCAGAAATCAACGAATCATTAATTGTAGAATTTTACAACCGTTAAAAAAGCCTGGTCAAAAACCAGACTTTTTTTTACTCATCAGCTAACTTTTTATAATAATCAAACCTAGCCATTGCTGCCTTTTTATTAGCTAAAAGTAACTCACGAGCCAAAGACGCATTCTTTAACTTCAAAGCACTATAACGAACCTCTAAATCCAAAAACTCCCCATAACGTTCAAAATCAACATTCTTATAATCAAGCATTAACTTCTTTTCCTCTGGCTTATAACGCATTAAAAGCGTATAACCACATAAAACAGCTAACTTTTCTTCCTTAGTAGTACAACTTAAACCACCTTTAATACCATGCTCAGCACAAGGACAATAAGCAATAATAATACTTGGTCCATCATGCATATTAGCCTCCCTAAAAGCTTTAATCGTTTGCATCATATTAGCTCCAAAACAAACACTAGCCACATAACAATTAGGATAACTAAGCGCAATCCTAAATAAATCCTTCTTATCCGTCTTCTTACCACTTTCCGCAAAAGAAGCCACCTGCGCAATATGACTTGCCTTACTCATCTGACCACCAGTATTTGAATAAACCTCAGTATCCAAAACTAATATCTTCACCTTACTATTAGTCGCTAAAACATGATCAATCCCCCCAAAACCAATATCATAAGCCCAGCCATCACCACCAATAGCCCAAACCGTTCTTGAAGGAACATAATCTAATAAACTCCTTAGCTCGCCACTAATATTTTCCATTGCTAACTTATTCTTCAAATCCATACTCTTGGCAAAATCATTAAAATTTTCCCTTAATGATGCATACAAAGCATCAAGCTTCGAATCATTTGTTTTCTCACTAATAATTTTCCAAATTCTTTTTCTTTTATTTTCATAAGACAAATTAATTCCATAAGCAAACTCACTATTATCCTCAAATAAACTATTAGCCCAAGGAATACTATAACAAGTACTAGGCGCACTACCACCATAAATAGAAGAACAACCAGTTGCATTAGCAATAACAATACTATCCCCAAATAATTGAGTCAAAATCTTAATATAACTAGTTTCCCCACAACCACTACAAGCACCAGGAAAACTAAACTTTGGCTTAGCTAAACTAACAGCTTTTAATGAATCTGAAGGAAAAATATCAGGATTAATAACTTTCTCAAAATAACGATTAACTAACTCTTGATTTTGATAATCAGCCTTCCCTAAACTTAAAGCCTTAACACCATTTTTACCAGGACAAATATCAACACACAAACCACAAGAAGTACAATCAGCCTCACTTATACCCACATAATAATTATAATTACCACAAGAAATACCAACATCATCATGAACCATAAAAGGCCTTATTACAGCATGAGGACACACAAGCGCACACAAACCACAAGAAATACAATTATCCTTATTCCACTTAGCAACCAAATCAAAAGCCTTACGCTTCTCCTTCTTAGATTGATCATTTTCAAAACCACCACAGCAAACATTAAGAACCGAAGAAACCTTTAACTCATTACCCAAACGATGCTTAATCATGCCAAATAAAGTATCATCATTAAAATCATAAGCATTCCTCTTTAAAGGTAAAGACTCTTTCTTAACACTATCTAAAGCCTCATGAATAGCCTTAATATTATTATCAATAACATCACTCCCCTTTGTCATAAACTGCTTTTTAATATTAGCCTCTAATATCTCCAAAGGTCTTTTAACATTAAGTAAAGATAACATCACAGCTTCCATAATCTTACTTATCTTACCCTTAATGTTATTTCTTAAAGCAATCGAAGAAGCATCAATCGTATAAATTTTTAAATCACGATTTTTAATAATACTATAATCATGACTAGTCATCATATTAACGCATTGTTCAAAACTAGATGTATTAATAAGTAAAATACCCCCAGAACGAATTTTATCAAGCAAATGAAAATCATGAAAATAAACATCCTTAGTAACAACAAGTAAATCGCTTTCATTAACATAAT
Source organism: uncultured Bacilli bacterium (assembly GCA_947628125.1). GTDB lineage: Bacteria > Bacillota_I > Bacilli_A > RF39 > UBA660 > Ventrenecus. The sequence continues at coordinate 2,926 of CANQYR010000018.1, read as the reverse complement.
AAGGTGCATGAATAACACTTTTGCCAATCCTTAAATGACTAACCGTCACCCCACCACTTTTCTTAGAATCATACTCAAAATATCCCTGAACATAATCACCAGCATCCCCAATAATCTTTAACAAATCCTTAGAAGTTGAAACCATGCCATCCGAACCAAAACCATAAACCAATATTTCCTTACATGGTAATTTTAACTCATAAGGCAAAACATTCAAACTCAAATTTGTTACATCATCATCTATACCAATCGTAAAATGCCTTCTTAAATCATTATCAAGCATATCATAAACCGCAACTATCTGATCAGGCGTCGTATTTTTAGAACTTAACCCATAACGACCATTACACACACAAACATCCAAATCAGATAAAGCAGCTGAAACATCCAAAAATAAAGGCTCACCAACACTACCAAATTCCCGACTACGATCTAAAACCGCGATATTCTTAACACTCTTAGGTAAAACCTTCTTCAAATACTTAGTAGAAAAAGGCCGAAACAAATGAACACAAATTAAACCAATTTTTCGCTTAGGCTCATTATCAATAACCAAACGAATAGTATCACATACACTTCCCATCGCCACAATAACACTCTTAGCATCACTACATCCATAATAAGTAAAAGGCGCATAATCACTACCAATTTTAGCATTTATCTTTTCCATCAAATCATTAACAACATCTTCAATATTCGTATACTTAGAATTACGGGCCTCAACACATTGAAAATAAATATCCTCATTCATTGCCATCCCATAATTAAGCTTAGAACCAACATTTAAAGAACGCCTTCTAAAATCATCAAGAGCATTTTTAGAAAGCAACTTAACAAACTCACCATCATCAATCGTATCAATAACATTTAACTCATGACTAGTTCGAAAACCATCAAAAAAATGCAAAAATGGTAAACCACCATTAATAGCTGCCAAATGCGAAATAGCCCCTAAATAATAAGCATCACTAGCATTAACACTACAAAGCATACAAAAACCAGTTTGTCTTGCCGCATAAACATCACTATGATCACCAAAAATTGATAAAGCATGCGTCGCAACAGTCCTACTTGCTACATGTAAAACAAGAGGTAAACACTCACCAGCAATCTTATACATATTGGGAATCATCAATAACAAACCTTGACTAGCCGTAAAACTACTAGCCAAAGATCCGCTTAAAAGAGCCCCATGTAATGCTCCAGCCACACCAGCTTCACTTTGCATCTGCACAACCTTAACAACATCGCCAAACATATTTTTAACACCATTACTACTCATATCATCAATACAACTAGCCATAGGACTAGAAGGAGTAATAGGATAAATACATGCAATCTCACTAAATAAATAAGCCGATAAACTACAAGCACCATTTCCATCTATAATCTTTTTCAATTTTCTCACCTAATACAATTATACACGAAAAAAATAATAAAGGAAAAGAAAAACAACAAAAAAGTCATAAGCTAAGAACAAACGGATCGCTAGCTTCACCACTTCCATCAATTATTTTCACAGAAGATGAAAGATAAAGAGTTGGGCGGATAGCTTTAGCATTGCAAGTAGTGCCAGAATTCACAAGTCCGTTTGAAATGACACTGAACACACTGCTAGCATACGACAAATTAGGCTCTGGTATCATGGTCCATTGATCATTATTTGCATCATATAGCCAATCATTTGTCATACAATTATTATTTTTATAAGAAGTCATTGTATCACCTAAACATGTAACTCTTACTTCTGTTCCTACGGCATACCCATAATCACTTGGATACATTAAACCTACTTTACCTGTCCATATAGTTGTTCTGTTTACTTTATCATTGCAATAACTAGTACCACTTGCCTGACATAATTCCTTCCCTGTATGACTACTTCGTTCTGATTCATACATTCCCTTTGCATTAAACTTTTCTACATCATTATAAAAACTACTATAATTTTCTGCTAGTGTTCCGGTATTCCATTTTACATTTGCTATCATGCTTCTTGCTTCATTTCTTATTCCGATATTTGCCCAATCAGGACAAGTTTCTGTAGTATTGCTATCATCTTTATAACAACGATTTGATCCAGCACGCCTATATAAATATTCATCATTTAACACTTTTTCTATATCTGCTTCGCTCCACTCATTTACTCCTTGACCATTATTTGCTCCCGATGAACCTCCTAATGAACTATCCCACGAATAATTTTTTTCAAATTTATCTCTTATTATCTTTAGATGTGTTCCATTTGTTTCAGTTTGTAATTCATCTTCACTTACCTCAGTTATATTATTCATTACTCCGATAATGCGCCATGTCTCACAAGTTTCTTTACTTGGTGCAGAGTTATCTTCACAATTAAAATACACATAATTATTTGGTGTGGATCCTATATACCTTAAATTTGCATCATTCGTATCATCATAAGCAAAATTAGTTTTATCATTATCTGATTTTTTTGCTAAATAACAGGCTCCACTTTCCTCACCTGCTGATGTACATATTTTTTCGGTTTTACTACCAAAATATAAACTGCAACTTGTTTTAGTCTTTGTTAAGTTACTAATTGTTACATCCCAATTTTTTGCATTCCATGTTAAAATTGCATCATTAGTGCACGTTGCTTTAATAAATACAAGACCTTCTTCATTATTTTTAGTTGGCATTGTAGTTAATGTTTTATCACCATTATAAAAGGCAAATTCTATATCTCCACTTCCTCCACTCATTTTTAACTTTCCATTTATTATCTTAAAAGTAACTTTGTCCTGATACCTTGCATAACTTTGGTATACAAATAAAATTAGTAGTATGATACATAAGCTACTTAAAACAAAGAAAGCAATTTTACTTTTTCTTAACTCTTTGTTTTCATATTTTTTAAGTTTCATATAGGTCACATCCTATTATCACTTATAACATACTACCC
>CANQYR010000017.1 GCA_947628125.1 uncultured Bacilli bacterium | reverse complement strand
ACAACAATTTATCAAAGTTATGGAAGATACCAAGACAAAGCAACATTTAAAATAATAAATGGTAAATTAAAGATGAGTAGTGGATCTGGTGACGTAGAATTTGCATTTTATAATGGTGATCAAAAACTTGATGATTTGCCTTTAAAGGAAAGTGGTGCTTTGTATGTTGGTTCAAGTTGTAATAATGGTGCAACAGTTAAGTGGGATAGTGAAAATTGGGTGCCATCTGTGTATAATTTAAAGAAAACAAAAACTAATTGTAGTTTATATTTTGGCGATGAGGAAGCTCGTGCTTGTTTGTTTTATCCCGAAGGAGCTGCTTGCGAATTATACAAAACTGGTGAAACATCCGAATTATTATATGATGATACATATGACAAAAATTTAAGATATGTTGGAAGTGATCCAAAGAACTATGTATATTTTAATTGTGAAGAAGGACAAGAGCAGAGTAAAGAATCCTGCGAGACGTGGCGTATCATAGGAATAATGAATAATATAGAAGAAGAATCAGGAAATACAGGAAGTCATCTAAAGATAATAAGAGATAAATTTGAAAAAAAATATTCCTGGGATAGTTCGTTTTCAAGTATAAATAGTGGTCATGGAGTAAATGAGTGGAGCGAATCAGCTATAGAAAAAGTGTTAAATGATGAATATTTGTATAGACGTACTGGCTCAAACTTATGTTATAAAAGTACAAAGAATTCTATAGAAACATGTCCTGATTGGCTAAATATAGGAATAAGGGATAATGTAAGGAATATGATAGCAAGTGTAAAATGGAATATAGGAACAATGTCAGTAGCATATAATAATTCTTCTGTTTCAAATTCAACTTCTAAATTAATAACAGCGAAATATATGTATGAAGCAGAGCGAAGTAATCATAATGGCAAAGAGATATGCCAGGCAAGTGGAGGGACTTATTGTACTGATGAAGTAGATAGAACAACAACATGGATAGGCAAAGTAGGTTTAATGTATCCGTCGGATTATGGCTATGCAGTAGGTGCTGAAGTTAGAGAGATATGTTTAGGAAAATCGATGTATTCATATAATAGCGATAATTGTATGACAAATGATTGGTTAAATGATACAAGTAATTATCAATGGACAATGACCCCAGTGCCTACTTCGGGGGGTGCTGTTGGTGTGTTCTATGTCAACTCAGATGGTAGAGTGAACAGCATTGATGCTTACAGTAATTATGCCGTGCGACCAACAGTATATTTAAAAAGTGATGTTAAAATAATTGATAGAGATTATGAAGATTATGGAAGTATTGATCATCCTTTTGAGTTAGAATATCAATAATATTTTTTCTGCTATTTATAAAGAAAAAAATTACCTAAAATGTTAGATGATTGTACATTTTTTTGGTATCACTGAAAAATCAAGAGCTCATTTTTTACTATATGCAAATTCTTATACTTTAAAATTTTTTTTAACATTGCAGAAAATACTACCTCGTATTTATAATTAGTCATCTGATAACAATGCTTTTTTTAAATCTTCTCTATTATTATATCTAGGATATTTTTCAGGATTGTTAATCATTTCGTTTACTTCTTCTAATGATTCTAACATTTCTTTACTAGGCGTTGGGTTTATAACTTCAAAAGGTATACCATTTCGTTTAACTAATTGCGTTAAAGCCATATTAATAAATGTACTCATATTTAAGCCTAATCCTTTTAAAATAGTTGTTGCCTTGTCTTTTATTTCTGTATCTACATTAATGTTAATAGTACTTGTCTTACTAGCCATAAAAAATCATCTCTCTTTCTATTTATAATAATAGCACACATTTTTAACAATTTTAAGTTATTTAACTACTACACTATATCTGTTCTTAATTTATATATCTATTTTGAAAGTTTTTTGTTAAATGTGTTTTCCAACTATTATGCCTGTCATCCAAGCAAGGCCTAGGTTGTAGCCACCACAGTCGCCTTGAACATCTAATATTTCGCCTATGATGTAAAGGTTTTTTACGATTTTTGATTCTAATGTTTGTGGGTTTATTTCATTTAATTTGATCCCGCCTACTGTTATTTGGGCTTCTTTGAATGTTACTTCTTTTGGGTTAAAGGTAAAGTTTGTTAGGAAGTTTATGATTGTTGGTAATGTTTGGTTGTTTATTTTGTTTATTGAAGTTGTTTTATGAAAAAGTTCTATTGTATTGCTTGGAAGAAAGCCATTTAGTATGGTGTCTAAGTCTTTTGTTTCATTTTGTTTTTTTAACCATTTTGCTAGTTGTTCATTATTTTTATTAAACCATGGGACGAAATTGATTGTTATTATGACTTTTTCTTTTTTATCTAGGGCTTTGGCTACTTTGGCACTTAGGTTAAATGTGCATATGCCACTTATGCCATTTTTGGTCATTTGTAGTTCGCCTATTTCTTCTTTTATTGTTTGATTATTTATTTTTAGGGTAAGTTTTACTTGGGCTCTTGTTTGGGCCCATAGATGGTAATAGTTATCTTTGCCGATTATTTTGGTTAGGCCAGGGTATAGTTTTGTTGTTGAATGGCCTAGTTTTTTTAATAGTTTATAAGTACTTCCATCTGATCCTGTTTGGGGGTATGTTTTTCCACCGGTGGCAATAATTAGTTTGTCGGCTTTATATGTTGAGTCTTGGGTTGTGATTATAAATTTATCTTGTTTTTTTATGTCAATTACCGTTTGATTATTTATTATTTTGACGTTTAATTTTTGTAAGGTTTTTAAAAGGGCATTTAAAACTGATTTGCTTTGGTTGGAGTAAGGGTAGTAATAGCCATTTTTAATATTATGGATAATTCCTATGGAGTCAAAAAATGGCAATACTTCTTTTTGGCCTTGTTTTAGTATTTCTTTTAAGGCGTTTTTATTATCTGAGTTGTATTTTTTAATGTCTTGGTCTTGGTTGTAGTAATTACATCTTGCGTTTCCAGTTAGGAGTAATTTTTTGCCGCATGTTTGATTTTTTTCTAGTATTGTAACTTTTTTACCTTTTCTTGCTAATGTTATGGCCGCGGTTAAGCCTGATGCCCCAGCGCCGATTATAAATATTTCCATAATATTCACCATATTTATTATAGCATTTCTTTGGCAGGCGTGATATAATTTTTTTGTTAAACAAGGAGGTGTCAAAATGAAGACATTAAAGGTCAATTTACCAGATGGCGTGAAGAAGAAATTTGGAACTGTCAAGGGAGTAAAGGTTCGTTTTATTAATAAGAATTTGAAGAAGAATAAAAAGAAAACCGTTTAAGAAATTAAATGGTTTTTATGAATATTATAAGAGAAGATTCAAGTGAAATTCTTAAGGTAAAACGAAATATTTATGATAAGTATAATTTTTTTAAGATGCTACTTGCTAAGTTTTATTTAAGAAGGGTTATTAAGAAAGTAATAGTTAATGATTTTTTGTTTTTAAATGATTTGGATAAGGTTTCTAGGTTATCTTTAAAGAGTTATGCTGATGTTTTTGAAAATTATGATTTTTTACGAAGTTATAATAGTTGTGGGTATATATGTGATAAGTTAAAGCCTTATTTGGAGTCTTTGAATTGGCATCCTTATTTTGTTAGTTGTCGAGCTAATGGTTTTTCAACGGCAGTTGGTGATGATTATATTAAGGAGGCTCATATTTTTTTGGTTTGTGCTTTTAAGAGGAAAAAGGGTATTTGTTATTATGTTTTTGATCCAGGTATTAGGCTTTGGCATGTGTTAAAGTTTTATGATGGTTGTGATTCTAATAATTGCAGATATGCTGGTGGGAAAATTAAGGTTTATAAAAATGCTGATAATTTATATCCTTATGTGATGGTAAGTGATCATATGATGGACCGAAATTTTAATAATTTAGCAAATGAGATGAGGCTTTGTTTTAATCCTTATTATGAGGTATGTGATCATTTTAATTTTGATAAGAAGTGTTTTATGGTTAAGCATTCTTATAAGCTTATGGATTATAGGAAGAAGATATGTATTGGTCTTAATATTTTAAATGGCAATTTGACTATTAATTATGGTCATGTTTTTAAAAGATATGATTTGGCTGATGTTTTGAATTTTTCTTTAGAGGAAAAGTATGATTTGTTTTGGCCTTTGTTTAAGAAAATGAAAATGGATGAGGATGATTTATTTATTTTTTTTAATTCTTTGAATGTTATTTGTTTATGGCTTAAAAGTGGAGCTTTTAAGCTTAAGTAATTGAATGTTTGGTTTATTTTGTGTATAATTAATGTAAGATTGGGATGATTATTTATGTTTAATTTAAGTGGAAGAGTTGCGGTTATTACTGGTTCTTCTTCTGGTCTTGGTAAGCAAATGGCTTATGCTTTTGCAAAGCAAGGTGCTGATTTAGTTTTACTTGCAAGAAGGATTGAACGTCTTAATGAGTTAAAAAAAGAGTTGGAGTCTTTTAATGTTAAGGTTTTAGCTTTACGTTGTGATGTTACTAATACTTTAGATATTAATTCTTGTTTAGAAAAGGTGACTGAGGTTTTTGGTAAGGCTGATATTTTGGTTAATTGTGCTGGTGCTTCGAAGGATTACGGGGTATTGGATATGAGTGATGATGATTGGCAGTTTACTATTGATACGGATTTGACTTCGGTTTTTAAGGTTACGAGGGCGTTTGCTTCTTTGATGAAAAAGAATAATTATGGCCGGATTATTAATATTGCCTCTATTTATGGGATGGTTGGGAATACGAAGATTCCAACTATTGCTTATCATGCTTCAAAAGGTGGGGTTATTAATTTTACTAGAGCTTGTGCTTGTGAGTTTGCTAAGTATAATATTACTGTTAATGCTATTTGTCCTGGGTATTTTTATACTGAGCTAACGACAAATGTTTTAGATACTCCTGATTTTAAGGAATTTGCATCTTGTAATGTGCCAATGCAAAGGTATGGAAAGGAAGGGGAGTTAAATGCGGGGGCTATTTTTTTAGCGAGTGATGAGGCTAGTTATGTTACGGGTGTTATTTTACCTATAGATGGAGGTTATACTTGTTGTTAGTTTGTTATGAAGAAGTTTAGGTTATTGTGTTATTATTTATGTTTGATTGGTTTTTTTATTATTGTTTTTTGTTCTTTTGTTTATGATAATAATGTTTTTTATCAAAATAATAAATTGGTAGTCTTTTTTTTGATGCCTTTTGTTATTTTGTTTTGGTTTTGGCTTTATAAGAGGAAGTTAAGGTTTCCTTTATGGCTTTATTTTTTGCTTGTGTTAGCAATTGATTTTTTGGTTATGTATTTTTTAAGGGTTACTCCTTCTTGGGATTTTGGGACGATTTTTTATAGTGCGAAAAGTTATGTTTTGCATGAAATAGTAGATGCGTCTTATTTTGAGTATTGTCCTAATAATATAATGCTTTATTTGGTTTTGATTATGTTGTTTAAATTTAGTAGTCTTTTTACTTCCCATTATTTACTGGTGGCTATTTTATTTAATGCTATGATGATTTTGCTTAGTTTGTATTTACTTTATAAGGTGGCTAAAATGTTGTATGGAAATGATGCTTCATCTTTTGTTTTGGTTTTAACTTTCTTTTTTATACCTATTTTTTTATATGTGGTGATTGTTTATACAGATACTGTAACGATGGTGTTTCCTCTTCTTTATATTTATTTGTTTTTAAAGGATAAGGAAAAGGGTGGTTATAGGTATTTATTGTTGTTTGGGTTATTCGCGTTTTTAGGTTTTTGTTTGAAGATGAGTTGTTTGATAATGGTTATTGCTATTTTATTGCATTTATTTTTAAGTAAGGATTTTAAAAGATTAGGTAAGTATTTTGTTAGTGTTTGCTTTAGTTTTCTTGTTTGTTATTTTGTTTATTTTAATGTTTTTTTGAGTAATCCTAAGTATCATTTTTTGGATAATAATGTGGGGTCTTTACCTTTTACTCATTATATTATGATGGGTTTGGAAAGTCCTAATTATGCTGGTAGTCGTAATAGTTATGGTGGTTATAATTCTTTGGATGAGGATTATACGAAGTCTTTTAGTAAAGATGAGCGCATTAAGGCTAATTTAGCTGAAATAGATAGGCGTTTGTCTTTATATACGCCTTTAAGTTTGGCTAATTATTTAGGTAAAAAAATTGGTAATACTTGGGGTGATGGTAGTTTTTATGCTTCGGTTAAGCTTACTTTAAAAAGTGTTAATAGGAATAATTTATTGTTTGATATTTTTGTTTGTGATGGGAAGTATTTTAAGTATTATTATAATGCTGCTTCAGCGGTTATGTATGCGATGCTTTTTCTTATTTTGGTTAGTTTTATTAAGCAAAGAGGAAAATTAGGTAATAGTTATCTTTATACGAGTATTTTTGGTTTGTTTTTGTTTTTGGTTATTTGGGAGACAAGGTCGCGTTATTTGGTTAATTATATTCCAATATTTCTTTTGGCAATTATGCCTTGTTTTACTATTCAAGATGAGAAAAATGGGTTATAATAAGTTAAGAAGGGATGATGTACATGAATTTAGGTATTAATGGCTCTAATATTCCTTTTATTCTTTTGACTACTTTTTTGGGTAGTTTAATTTTGACGCCGATAATGAAGAGGATTGCTTTTCATATTGGTTCTTTGGATTATCCAGGTGCGCATCATACTAATAAAAAGCCTATTCCAACGCTTGGTGGGGTTAGTGTTTTTGCTTCGTTTTTATTAGGTTATATGATTTTTGCACAAAGTAGTGTTTCGATGTTGGCGATTTTGATAGCCAGTTTTATTATTTTGTTTGTTGGTATTATTGATGATATAAAGCCTATCAGTGCGAAGTATCAGCTTTGTGGGCAGGTTATTGCTTGTTTGGTGGTGATATTGTATGGTAATATTACGATTGACAGGTTTACGGTTTTAAAGATGGTTATTCATCTTCCTTATTTTTGGCAGGTTGTTGTAACTTTATTGTTTATGGTTGGTATTATAAATGCGATTGATTTATCGGATGGTCTTGATGGTCTTTGTTCGGGGATAAGTGTTATTTATTTTGTGACTATTTCTGTTATTGCAATTTTGCTTGGGAGTGCGCATGGTATTGATATTGCGATATCTTTGCTTATGATTGGTAGTTTGCTTGGGTTTTTGGTATATAATTTTCCACCGGCTCAGATTTATTTAGGGGATTCGGGGAGTAATTTTTTGGGCTTGATGGTGGCTGTTGTGGCTATTTTAGGGTTTAAGCTTACGACTTTTACGTCGCTTTTAATTCCACTTGCTATTTTAGCAACGCCGATTATTGATGTGTTATTTTCAATTATTAGGCGAAGTTTGAAGAGGAAAAATCCTTTTACTACTCCTGATAAGGAGCATTTGCATCATCAGTTATTGAAGATGAAGTTTTCTAAAAGGCATTCTCTTTTTATCATTTATGCGATTAATATTTTATTTTCAGCGGTGAGTGTTTTATATGCTTTGGGTAATATTTTATATGCGATTATTTTGTATGTTTGTTTGATGGTTGTGTTTTTGTTTTTGGTTTTGAAGACGAATATTTTGTTTACGAGGAAAAAAGGTGATAAGGATGAAAAAGATTGTTAAGCTTATTTTGAAGTATGAGGAGATTATTAGGTATTTAATTGTTGGTTTTTTGACGACGGTTGTTAGTTTGGGTTCTTATTATTTATTTGTGCATACGTTTTTGGATGCTAGTGATTCTTTGCAGTTACAGATTGCTAATGTTTTGAGTTGGGTTTTGTCGGTGTTGTTTGCTTATTTTACGAATCGGCGTTTTGTGTTTAAGAGTAAGAATAGTAAGGTATTTAAGGAGTTTGTTTCTTTTACTTCTTCAAGGGTTTTGACTTTGGTTTGTGATATGGCGATTATGTTTTTAGGGGTTAGTGTTTTAAGGTTTTCGGATACTTTGGTTAAGTTGTTTAGTCAAGTTGTTATTGTTATTTTAAATTATGTGATTAGTAAGTGGTTTGTGTTTAAGGATAAGAAAAATAGTGGGGAAAAAAATAAGGGTAATAAGTTAAATGTTTTATATTTATTTTTGTTTTTGGTTCCGTTTTTGTCTATTTTTAGTTTTAATGGTTTTGTTATGGTGTTAAAGTCATTGCTTTTTTTATTTTGTTTAGTTTTTTTAATTTTTAAGAGAAAGTTTTTTAAGCCTTTGGTTTGTTTATGTATATATTTGTTAGTACTTGTTTGTTTGTTATATTTTGATCCTATTTATTATAAGGAGTGTTTATTTTTTGCAGTAGATGTTTTTTCTTTACCATTGCTGCTTTTATTTTTATTGGAAAGAAAAGATTGGCAATTATCTTATGACGCGGTGGTTTTGTTTAGTTATTGGTATATGATTTTGCAGATTATTTTTGGTGGTGATGTTAGTTTTGTTTGCTTGTTACCTATTGTGGTTGCTAGTTTGTTTTTTCATCATAATTTGCTGTTTAAGTTATTAGGTTCTTGTTTGTTTTTGTTTTTTTTGTTCAGGTGTAATTTTAATGGGCTTTTGATTATGTTGTTTTTATGTTTGCCAGCTTTTTTATGGTTTTTTCGGAAGAAAAATCTTAATTATAAGATAATGGTTCCTTGTTTTGTTTTAATTGGTTTGGGACTTTTGCTTTTACTTTATAATAATTTAGCTTATGGTTTTGTTGATTCGTTTGTATCTAGGGTAGGTTCAGCTATTTCTGTTAATGAGTTTAATAGTTCTTTGAAGAGTATTTTATTTGGACTTTTTGGTAATTTTAAAATGACTTTTAGTTTTATTTTTGATTTGTATTATGGTTTAGGTTTATTGGGGTGTCTTTGTTTTCTTTATTTACTTGTTACTTTTATTTTAAGGGCAAGGTTAAAGGGTTTTTTAGGTTTTATTTTTTATGCTTGTTTGGTTATTTCTTTATTAGATAGTCGTGTTTTGTTAGATGGTTATGTTTATTTAGGTTTGCTTGTGCTTTTAAGTCGTTATAGGGAGAAAAAGAAGATTTTGATGGTTTCGAATATGTATCCTAGTGATAAATATCCCCACTACGCATCGTTTGTTAAAAATATGGTTTGTGATTTAAAAGATGAGGGTTACTTTGTTTATTTAAGTGTGATGAGAAAGCATGATTGTTTTTTATTAAAGTTTATTTCTTATGGCTGGTTTTATTTAAAAAGTATGGTTTTGAGTATTATTTTTTCTTATGATGCCATTTATGTTCATTTTATTTCACATAGTACTTGGCCGGTTTTGATTGGTTATAGGTTTACTAGGGATACTAGTTTAATTTTAAATGCGCATGGTAATGATGTGGTTGCGGATTATAATTTTGAGTTAGAAAATGTTAAGCGAAGCAAAAGGTATTTAAAGTATGCTTCTTTAGTGGTGGTTCCTTCTTCTTATTTTAAGGATGTGATGGTTGATTATTATGGCATTTGTTCATCTAATGTTGTTATTTATCCATCGGGTGGTATTTCTCTTAAGCGGTTTTATTTTATTGATAGGGCTTGTGCTTGTTTGAAGGTTAATTTGGATCCTAGTTATTCTTATATTGGGTATGTTAGTCGGATTGAAAAGGATAAGGGTTTTGATGTTTTGTTATCTTCTTTGTATATGTTAAAGGAAGATCCTTTGTTTTTTAAAAGTAAGCTAGTGGTTGTTGGTGGGGGAAGTTTGATGCCTTTATTTTGGCGTTTGGTTAATAAGTTTGGTTTAAAAGATAAAGTTATTGTTAGGGATTTTGTTTATCAGGATGATTTGGTTTATTATTATAATGCTTTTTCTTTATTGGTTTTGCCAACGAAAAGGAAAAGTGAGTCGTTAAGTTTGGTTGGTTTAGAGGCGATGGCTTGTGGGTGTTTGGTTGTTGGTTGTAATTTATATGGTCCGCGTGATTATTTGGTTAATGGTGTTAATAGTTTGACTTATAGTTATGTTAAAAGTGGAAAAGAATTGGCAAGATGTATAAGAAAGGTTTATAATATGGATGATGATAAGAAAAAGAGTTTAATTTTAAATGGTTATAAGACGGCTAAGTTATATGACAAGGATCTTATTAAGGAAAAGTTTAAGGAAATATTTGGTGATTAGATGAAAACAGGAATGGTTATTTTAAATTATAATGACGGTAGGTTAGTAGCAAAGTTATTGGATGAGGTAAAGGATTATGATGTAATAGATTTAATTGTGGTGGTTGATAATGCTTCTTTGGATGATTCTGTTTCTTATTTGAAGAAGTATGAGTCTAATAAGGTGGTTATTTTAAGTTCTAAGGAAAATAAGGTTATGCTTATGGCAATAATATTGGTTTAAAGTATTTATATGATGCTAAGTGTGATTTTGCACTTGTTAGTAATCCGGATGTTTCTTTTTCGTTATCGGTTTTAAAGGAAATGATTTTGGATATGAAAAAGGATGAGGATATTGCTTTTTTGGGGCCAAAGATTTTAGAGAATGGGCGGATTATTAAGGGTTATAAGTTTCCTTATTTTTTTAGTGATTTGGTTAGTAATATGTTGTTTTTTGGTCGGTTTGAAAAAAAGTTGCTTGGGTATTGTGATAAGTATTATGTTCGGGGTATTAATGAGGTTGATGTTATTCATGGTTGTTTTTTCCTAGCGCGTCTTAAGGCTTTTCGTAAGATAAATTTTTTTGATCCGCATACTTTTTTGTATTATGAGGAGAATATTTTGGGTAAGAAGGCTTTGGCGCATGGTTTTAAGGTTTGTGTGGATACTCGTCTTAGTGTGACGCATCTTTTATCGGTTTCGGTTGATAAGAGTTTGAAGCGGATTAGAAAGTATAAGGAGTTAAAGAAGAGTGAGTTTTATTATGAGAAGGAATATTGTCATTTAAATTTTTTGGGGATGTTTGTTTTGAAGTTATTTTATTATATTAGTTTAGGTATTTTGTATTTGACGTATTGGATTTGAGGTGATTTAATTTGGAAAAGCATGTTTTTATAATTGGTTCTAGGGGTTATAAGTATCCTTATGGTGGTTGGGAAAGTTTTGTTACGAATTTGATTTTGAATTATAAGGATGATGATGTTAAGTTTTATGTTCCGTGTTTAACTAGTGATAAGAGTTTGGATGGTAGTTTGAAGGTTGAAGATAATGTTGTTTGTCCTTTAGTTTATGTTCCAAGTGTTGGTTTTCTAACGATGTTTATATTTACTATTAAGGCAACTAGGAGAATGGCTAGGTATATTGTAAGGGAGCATATTAATGGTTCTATTATGTATTTTTTAGGTTGTAAATTAGGGCCTATTGTTAGGTTTTGGAATGGTTTTTTTAGGAAAAATAATGTATGTAGTATTATTAATCCTGATGGTTTGGAGTGGAAAAGGGACAAGTGGAATTTTTTTATAAAGAAGTGTTTTAAGATTAGTGAATCTTCAATGATAAAGAATTGTGATTATTGTGTTTGTGATTCAAAGTCTATTAAGGCTTATGTTGATGAGAAGTATAAGAAGTATAATCCTAGGACGTTTTTTATTCCTTATGGGGCTTATTTATCACCTAAGTATGATTATGAGTCGGCTTTAGCAATTTTAAATAAGTATAATATTAAGAAGAATAATTATTATTTGATTGTGGGTAGGTTTATTCCAGAGAATAATTATGAGACGATTATTAGGGAGTTTATGAAGAGTTCTACTAGTAAGGATTTAGTAATTATTAGTAATGTTTCGCATGATAAGTTTTATGATAGGTTACTTTTGAAGACTAATTTTGATAGTGATAAGCGAATTAAGTTTATTGAGAGTGTTTATGATGCTAGTGTTTTAGCGTGTATTAGAAAGTTAGCTTATGCTTATATTCATGGTCATAGTGCAGGTGGGACGAATCCATCTTTATTGGAGGCTTTAAGTCAAACTGATGTTAATATTTTATATGATGTTTGTTATAATGTTGAGGTTGGTTTGGATAGTTGTTTTTATTTTAATAAGGATGAGGATAATTTGAAGGATGTTCTTTTGAAGGTTGATAAGTTAGACGCGAAAAAAAGAGCAAGTTTGGGTAAACTTGCTAAGGATAGGATTAGAGCGGAATATACTTGGGATTTGATTGTTAGTAAGTATCGTGATTTATGGTCTTTGATATTTAATAAGTTAAGGTAGGTTATTTTTTGTAGCTTTGGTATTCGATTATGTCGTTTACTTCGCAATTTAGATAGTTACATAATCTAGCTAGGACGGTGGTGTCAATGCGAAGGATATCACCGGTCATTAGTCGTTTAATTACTTTGTAGTCGGTGTTTGTTTCTTTCATAAGTTTATTGATGCTTATGTTTTTTGTTTTTAGTAGATTTTTTAATTTGAATAGGTAGTAGCCGTGGTGTCCCATTTCAACTTTGTAAATATTTTTCATTTTTCATTCCCTCTCAATTGTATTTTACCTTGCTATTGGCGATTTGGCTATTGGTTATATAGCCTATAGTTTGTTAAAATGGTTTTTATTGACTTTTTTTATTGTTAAGTATATAATGTGGGTAATAGTAATATTTTACTATTCTTTGCCACATATTTTGTTAAGGGAGATTTTAAATTCTTTACAGAATTTATAGAGGTTATTAGTAGATATTGATATTATTCCTTTTTCGTATTTGGCAATGCAAGCTTGGCTGACTCCAAGAATTTCGGCAATGTTTTCTTGGGATAGGCCTTTTTTGGTTCTGATGTCTTTCATGTTTTTTCCTAATGTTTTGAGGTTAAGTCCTTTTATTTGGTTTTTGTGTTTGCGTTCTTTTTCTAAGCCTGCTATGTAGTCAATGGAGTAATTAAAGTAGTCAGAGAATTTGGAAAGGTGTTTTAAGGGAATGATGTTGATGCTTAGTTCCCATAGGGAGTAGGTTGATCTTTTGACGCCTAATATGGATGCCATTTGTTCTTGTTTAATATCTTTATCTTCTCTAATAGCTTTTAGTCTTTCAAAATTTAACATAATTTCACCTATATTTAATTTTGACATTTGTTTTATTAATTATTAAAGAAATGCTATTTTAAGTTATATATTGTTTAAGTAAGTGATGTAGTAGTGCATCTTTTTTTTATTTCAAAAAAGAAGTTGATAGAAAAAAATGTAAAAAAATTGAATTTATAGTTGCTTTAGGGGG